>MGSR01000028.1:957-8855 GCA_001798565.1 Deltaproteobacteria bacterium RIFCSPLOWO2_12_FULL_60_16 | reverse complement strand
ACGAACTTGTCACCGATCAGCCCGCGGGCCCGGACCGACGCGATCACATCGTCCTGAAGCTTCACCTGGGGCTCGACTCGTATGGCGAGGCGCGCCCGGTCGTCGTTGAGACCAATCGTCTCCACTTTTCCTACCTTGACTCCGGCGATCTCGACGGGGTCTCCGACCTTAAGGCCCGCCACCGAGGCGAAATCGGCGTACACGACGTAGCCGTTGTTGCCCAGCACTTCGACTTTGCCCAAGCGGATCGCGAGATAGCCGAGGCAGATAATCCCGACGAGGACAAAGACGCCTACTACTAATTCTGTCCGTCCCTGGTTGGGCAAGGAATCCTCCTAGAGGACCCGGATGGGGCCTTCGATTTCTCCTTTGATAAATTGTTGTACGACCGGGTTTTGTGACGCCTGGAATTCTTTCGTGGGCTTGGCCTCCTCGATGACCCCGTCCGCCAGTATAGCGACATAATCGGAGATTTCAAAGACTTGAGGGATCGTGTGGCTCACGACCACGCCGGTGAAGCCGAAGGCCTGCTGGGTGCGCGCGATGAGCTGGTGGATCCCGGTCGCCAGGACCGGATCGAGGCCGGTGGTCGGCTCGTCGAACAGGACGATCTCCGGATCCATGACCAGCGCGCGGGCCAGCCCGGCGCGTTTTTTCATCCCGCCGCTCAGCTCCGCCGGGTATTTGTATCCCATGCCTTCCAACCCCACCTGGTCCAAGCGCTCCTCCACTTTTTTACGCATCTCGGGCTCGCCCATCCGCGTCTTTTCCCTCAACGGGAAGGCGACGTTGTCGAAGATCGTCATGGAATCGAGCAGCGCGGCGCCCTGGAACAGGACGCCGAATCGGCCTCGCATCGCGTACAATTCCTTTTGCCTGAGCTTGGTGATGTCGATATCGTCCACGAGGACCTCGCCTCGATCCGGGAGGAGAAGGGCGTTCAGGTGCTTGAGCAGCACGGTCTTGCCGCAACCGCTGGTTCCCACGATGGTGGTGATCTTGCCGGTGGTGAAATTCAAGTTCACTCCCTTGAGCACCTGCTGACCGCCAAAGCTCTTGTGGACGTCGACGACACGTATCATCTTCTCACCATAAGTTTTTCAACGCTTTCATCACAGCATCACCGAAGTCAGGAAATAATCCCAAACGAGAATCAGCACGAAGGAAAGAACCACCGACTCGGTGGTCGCCTGGCTTACTCCCGTGGCCATGGGCGGGGCATGGAAACCCTTGTAACAACAGACCCAGGTGATGATCAGGCCGAAGCTCAAAGACTTCATAAAGCCGCTATAGACATCGTTGAAAACGACGCTGCTCTCCATTCCCGAGAAATAACTGCCGGAGCTTACCCCGAGCAGCCCGACGCCCACCAGGTAGGCGCCGTAGATCCCTACCACGTCGAAGATCGCGGTGAGCAGCGGCATCGCGATCAGACCGGCGATGATCCGCGGCGAGACGAGGTATTTGATCGGGTTGATCGCCATCGAGTAGAGGGCGTCGATCTGCTCCGTGGCCCGCATGGTGCCGAGCTCCGCGGCCATCGCAGAGCCGGTTCGCCCCGTCACCATGAAGGCGGACAGCACGGGGCCGAGCTCGCGCAACAGACCCAGCGCCGCCGCCGAGCCGAGCCAGCTTTCGGCGTTGAACTTTCTCAGGCTATAATAGCCCTGGAAGCCCATGACCATTCCGGTAAAAAAACCGGAGAGGAGCACGACCGACAGCGAGTCGACGCCGATTGTCTTGATATGGTGGATAATGAGCCCTATTTTGGCCGGCGGACGAAACGCGAGGAAGATGGCCGCGAGCAGAAACAGAAACATCCTGCCCATTTCTGAGAGCTGGCGGAGGGTGAATCTACCGATGTGGGTCAGGAGCGAAAGCATGGGCAGTCTGGTCAGAAAACTCCGAGCGGCTCCACCGCTAATATAAAAAACCATGACATTTTGCAAGGGAAAGACGAAAGGCCCGGCGACCTCGCCCGAGGAAACCGTGGACACCCTGTTTCACGGCAAACTCCGGATCATCCAGGCCAAGAGGGGCTATCGGTTCTCGCTCGACGCCGTGCTGCTCGGCCATTTTGCGACTATCCGCGGCAGCGACAGGGTCATCGATCTGGGCACGGGGAACGGCGTGATCCCGCTGATTCTCGCCCGTCTTCACCCCGCCGTAGAAATTGTCGGAATGGAGCTGCAGGAGGAAATGGTGCGGCGCGCCCTCAGGAATGTGAATCTGAATCGCCTGGAAGAGCGGGTGAAGATCCTGCGGGGAGACGTCTGCTCGGTGAAGGAGGTGCTTCCCCCTGAAAGCGTTGCCGCCGTCGTCTGCAATCCGCCCTACCGGAAACCGGCCACCGGGCGGGTGAACCCGGATGCGGAAAAGCGTATCGCCCGCCACGAAGTCAGGGCGAGTCTGGCGGACTTTATCCGCGCTGGATCCTATTTGCTGCGCCGCGGCGGACATATGGCCTTGGTCTACCCGGCCACCCGAATGGTGGATCTGCTGAAGACCATGAGACAGGAAGAAATAGAGCCTAAACGCCTGAGGCTGGTTCACTCCTACAAGGCGTCGGCGGCGACGCTCGCGCTGGCAGAGGGGATCAAGGGAGCCGGGACGGAGCTTAAGATCCTTCCCCCGCTGGTGGTGTACACGCGCGACAGGAAATATACGCGGGAAATGAAGGCCGTGCTTGGAGAGTAGGGGGCGCGCTATTTTCGTCCCTTGCGGGAGCGCACGGCGTAGAGTCTTTTCAGGGCCCGCCGGATCTCGGGATTTTTCACCGAATGGAGCTCTTCTTCGTCAAGCCGCGACTCCCTCGCCGGGGAGTCGGAGGCGGAGGTTTCCTGGCTTCTCGGGCTGGGCGTTTTGTCGTCCAATGTTCCCACGTAGAAAAAGATGTTCTTGACAACCGCTCTCCCGAGGCTGTCATTGAGCTTTTCCGAAATCACGTCCTTCATGTACTGCAGCTCTTGCATCCAGGTGGAGCTGGCAACCTTAACAAACAGAGTGCCGTTGCGGATCTTTTCCGGCTGGGCATTGCGCGCGATAGTAGCGCCCACCGTCGAGTTCCAAATGGGCCATACCTCATACTCCCCGAGTCTCGGAGACAGCTCCAGTCGCTTGAGAGATCTGCCCAGAATATCTCCGAGCCTCTCTATTCGGGATGTTTCCTTCCGCATATCGCAGACAACGCTACCACAGGGAGGGGCGAGATGACAATAACGAAAAATTCTGATAAAATCCCGTTATCAAATCAGTGGATAAGCTGTTGATTAGTTTGGGATAGCGAAGGAGCGATACTGCAAAGCAGGTGATTTTACTGGCTCTTTTGAGAACACGGGAGAAATCCACAGAAAAAGAAAAATTTTTCTTGACAACACAAGATGTGGTGGTCCATAATGCGAGCGGCACAAAATGATGGAGTTTATCTCTGTAGATTTGCTGCTTAATTTTTCACTCGGGCGAGCTGCTCGAACAGCTGCCCGTGACCAGAACACAGTATCATAATCATCTATAATAATATAATGTCGTTTTAGAATTACTCGTCATGGGGAGAGTTTGAGAAAGGAGAAGAGGGGACATGGCTACCACGGCATCAAGGGTCGCTGAGGAAAAGGTCGCGCGGGCGGAGTCGAAGGTTGGAAGCGGGCTCAAGTTGGAGCGCTATTTCACCCGTGTCCAGAGCAGCCCCTATGATGAGATTGAATGGGAAAACCGAACGGCGGCGATCGTCAACGAAAAAGGCAAGGTGGTCTTCGAGCAGACCAACGTGGAAATTCCCAAGACGTGGTCTCAAATGGCTACCAATGTGGTGGTCTCCAAGTATTTTCGCGGTCCTTTGGGCGGCCCACAGAGGGAACATAGCGTGCGCCAGTTGATCAGCAGGGTAGTCGACACTGTGACCGGGTGGGGTAGGGCGGACGGCTACTTTGCGGGCGAGGAGAACGCCCGGGTCTTCGCCGATGAGTTGACTCATATTCTCCTCCATCAAAAAGCCTGTTTTAACAGCCCCGTTTGGTTCAACTGCGGCATAGAGGAAAAGCCGCAATGTTCGGCCTGCTTCATCCTGGCCGTAGAAGATACGATGGAGTCGATCCTGGATTGGTACCGGAAGGAAGGCGTTATCTTCAAGGGGGGGTCAGGCTCCGGCGTCAACCTCTCGAAAATCCGCTCCTCTAAGGAGCAACTGGCCGGCGGCGGCACTGCTTCCGGGCCGGTCTCGTTCATGAAGGCCGCGGACGCCTCCGCCGGGGTCATCAAGTCCGGCGGGAAGACCCGGCGGGCTGCGAAGATGGTTGTTCTCAACATCGATCACCCCGACGTCATGGAATTCATCAAGTGCAAGGTCGAAGAAGAAAAAAAGGCGTGGGCCTTGATCGAGGCCGGATACGATTCGAGCCTTGACGGACCGGCCTACGGCAGCGTTTTCTTTCAGAACGCCAACAACTCGGTTCGGGTGACCGATGAGTTTATGCAGGCGGTGGTCGAGGACCGGGAGTGGAAGACGCGCTACGTCACCAGCGGCGAGGTGTGCGACACCTATAAGGCCCGCGATTTGCTCCGCGTGATCGCCGAAGGGACCTATTTCTGCGGCGATCCGGGAATGCAGTTCGATACCACGATAAACGACTGGCACACCTGCTCGGTTACGGGGCGCATCAACGCCTCCAACCCGTGTTCCGAGTACATGCATCTGGACAACTCCGCCTGCAACCTGGCGTCGTTGAACCTGCTCAAATTTCTCCGGGACGACGGGATCTTCGACGTTGATGCCTTCCGGCGGGCGGTCGATATCATGATCACGGCACAGGATATTCTGGTGGACAATGCCTCCTACCCGACGGCCGAGATCGCGGCCAACGCCCATGCCTTCCGGGAGCTCGGTCTGGGCTACGCCAATCTCGGCGCCCTGCTCATGTCCTTGGGACTGCCATACGATTCCGATGCCGGCAGGGAGTACGCGGCCGCGATCACGGCGCTGATGTCCGGGGAAGGATACCTTCAGTCCGCGCGCATGGCCGAGGGGATAGAACCTTTCGCGGGTTTCGAGGTGAACCGCCAGCCGATGCTGCGCGTGCTGAACAAGCATCGTTCGCACGCTTACAAGATCTCTCCGTCCCATGTTCCCCTGGAGCTCCTGACCGCTTCCCGAGAGGTCTGGGATCTGGCCTGTGAGGCCGGAGACCGGCACGGCGTGAAGAACTCGCAAATATCCGTCCTGGCGCCCACGGGAACAATCGCCTTCATGATGGACTGTGACACTACCGGCGTCGAGCCGGATATCGCCCTGGTGAAGTACAAGAAGCTGGTCGGGGGCGGGCTGCTGAAGATCGTCAATAATACGGTTCCGCGGGCCTTAAAGAGGCTCGGTTATGACGCGAGGCAGATTCAAGAGATCGTGGAGCACATTGACGAGCACGAGACCATCGAAGGGGCGCCGCACTTGAGAGACGACGATCTCCCGGTCTTCGACTGCGCGTTCAAGCCCGCCAGCGGGAGCCGCTCGATCCACTACATGGGCCATTTGAGGATGATGGGAGCCGTCCAGCCCTTCATCTCCGGCGCGATTTCCAAAACCATCAATATGCCCAGCGACGTGAGCGTGGAAGAGATCATCCAGGCCTATATCGAAGGCTGGAAGCTGGGAGTGAAGGCAGTGGCCATCTACCGCGACGGCTCCAAGCGGACGCAGCCCCTCAACACCTCGAAGGACGAGAAGGCGTCGAAAGGGGAGGCGAAAGAGTCCCGTCCCCTGAGGCGGAAGCTTCCCGACGAGAGGAGATCGATCACCCACAAATTCGATATCGCGGGCCACGAAGGCTACATCACCGCGGGGATGTACGAGGACGGCCAGCCCGGGGAGATCTTCATCACCATGTCCAAGGAAGGCTCTACCATCTCGGGCCTGATGGATTCCTTTGCCACGGCTGTTTCCATGGCGTTGCAGTACGGGGTGCCGCTGCGAGTGCTCGTGGACAAGTTCAGCCATATGCGCTTCGAGCCGTCGGGCTTCACCAAGAATCCGGACATCCCGATGGCTAAATCGATCATGGATTATATCTTCCGCTGGCTCGCCAGCAAGTTCCTCGACGGCGATGCGCAGCAGGAGGTCGGCATCGTCAAGGCCGAGCGGGAAACCGAAGAGGTGAGCAAAAAGGTCGTCCCGCTGGCTCCCCAGAGTCCGCGCGGGGGAGCCCCGGTGGTTGCGACGATCAGCAGTGTCACGAGCCTTTATCAGCAGGACGCTCCTCCATGCCCGGACTGCGGGGCGATCATGATCCGCAGCGGCGCCTGCTACAAATGTATGAACTGCGGGGCCGTCAGTGGGTGCTCGTAATCAGAGGGCCCGCGGTCGGCATTACAGCTGAGGTTAATGGGAGAGGTCAGCTCTTTCTGCAAACACTCTTATACCGCCGCTAAGCTGTGCAGCTATTGCGGCAAGCGGCTTTCCTATTTCGGCGGCCGATCCGATTCAAAAGTCAGGGATTACATTGTTCCTCTTTCCAAGGGAGGGGTGGAGCTGCCCGAGAACGTCATCGCAAGCTGCAAGGACTGTCACGTCCTTAAAGGCGACTACCTCAATTACAGTCTCTTGCCGCTCTTTCTTAATCGCCCCCGGTTGATCGCCGATATTCGCCGCTATCTTAGGGAAGTCCGGCAGGTGGTGAGCCCCCGCACCTCCATCATGGATTTCCAGAGGTGAGCGGGGGCAGCGGCTACTTTCTTTCCAGGTGCAACACCCCGTTCTGGGTGTCGATTTCCATGCGGAAGTTGCTGAGGAAGTTCAGCCCCAAGAGGCCTGAGATGCTGGGGTCGGGGAATACATCGTGAACCGCGGCGGTCAGGTCTTTCACCTGTAGCCCGCCTACGTCTATTGAGCTGAGGCTTACCAGCGGGGCCTGAATCGTGCCGTTCGCGGTCTGGAAGGGAACAGAGGGGTGCTTCTTTTCCAGATCGATCTCCAGCTCCTTGGCGGTCGCCTGAGAAATCATGGTGTAACTTGCCCCGGTATCCACGACAAATCTGACCGTAGCCTTCTCGTTGATGGTCGCGGGCACGACCACCACCGTGCCCTTTTTCTGGAAGGGAACGGATGCCTTGTCGAACACGATCGGTTTTGCCGCCTCGGGACTCCTGGGACTTTCCTTGGCCTTGATTCTGGTGACGCTGGAGCGGAATTTTTCAGGGATATTGTGCAGGTTGTCGGTGAAATGGACCACTCCCTTCTCGTCTGTCCAGCGCAGGATATCGGCAGGGAAGGCCGCGCTGGAATAGGCCAGGAGCAGGGCGGCTACGATGATCCCGTAACGTCGCATGATTGACGGTTAATTTACCACAAACAGCCCGGCAGAAAAAGCCTCTCTTTTCGCGCCTTCCAAAAACTATTTTCCGCGGTTACAATGAGCATCATGTCGCGCGACATCAGGGTTATGACCTCAGGCGCCTTTACGGCAGCATATCTTGAACTCATCCCCCAACTCGAACTGGTTACGAAGTGCAAAATAGTCACCGCCGCGACTTCCATGGGGACGGGAGCAAACTCCATCCCGAATCGGCTTCAACGCGGCGAACCCGCGGACGTTGTCATTATGGCGGACGCCGCGCTTGCCGCATTGATCAAGGACGGCAAGGTTGTCGCCGAAAGCCGTGTTCACCTCGCGCGCTCAGCCATCGGTATGGCCGTACGAGCAGGGTCGCCCAAGCCGGACATCAGCTCGGTGGACGCGCTGAAACGCGCGCTCCTGCAAGCGAAATCCATCGCCTACTCCGCCAGCGTAAGCGGCCTCTATCTCTCCACCGAGCTGTTTCAGCGCCTCGGGATAGCCGACCAGATCATGCCTAAGAGCCGGAGAATCGAGGGCGAGCGGGTCGGCGCCGTGGTGGCGCGCGGAGAGGCGGAG
>MGSR01000028.1:0-743 GCA_001798565.1 Deltaproteobacteria bacterium RIFCSPLOWO2_12_FULL_60_16 | reverse complement strand
AAAGGGGTCAAGTCTGCCGTTGACCTTTTAGCAACCAACTCTCGATCCTTTTAACTCGCCGGGCAATCGCCCTGTCTCGACTGATCCTCTGCTTCATCCCCAGACAGGCCGAGCTCACCGTGGAATACCTCTCCAACCCCATCGCTCTGCCAATCTCCACCAGCTTGTAGCCTCCCAGCACCCTGGCCAAGTACATCGCCATCGCCCGCGCCTCGTTCTCATACCCGCGCCGCTTCTTCCTAAGCTCCTCTAACCCCTTGCCATAGTATCGGGCTGTCCCGTCCACTATGCCCTTAAGCTCCAGCCGAAACAGCCTCTTTGACTCGGGCTTTTCCTCCTCCACCCTGGCCCGATCCCCTAGTCTCTCCATCAACTCAACTACAAACTCCTTGCCCCCTAATATCGGCCTATAGTACTGCTTACCGTAATAGTCCAAAAGCTCTTTTTCTACCTCTCCCTTCATATACTCCTTGTATTCCATTAACCCCTTATGACCCTTGCTGAATCGCGACAGTACTTCCTTGGTATTGAGCCACTCAGGGCGCCTTTTCTTATCCAAGTAGGCCCAATGGCTGCTCCAGCGGTAGCGCCCGATGTCGGAGACCATGCCAGCCTTAATGGGATTCTGATGGATGTACCGCACCACGGCCAGGAAGTACTCCTCGGCGTCGATCAATATCGCCTTGTAGCGGCCTCGTAGTAGGGGACCGTCTCGGCCATGGGCCCGGTTAAACCTTTGGGTG
>MGSR01000027.1 GCA_001798565.1 Deltaproteobacteria bacterium RIFCSPLOWO2_12_FULL_60_16 | reverse complement strand
ATCTCGGCCACAGTCCAATAGCAGCCTGCTGAAAAAGGCCTATCTGCCGTCAGCCGGCCCGAGAAGCTCTCTCAGGTCCGATGCGATAGACCTGTGGTACGCTGTACCGAACATACGCTTGAAACTCCTCGACTGACGCATCGGACCCTCGATAGCCCCCCGGGCCGGCGGTTATGATAGTGGCGCTCGACCGAATTGTTTACTTGTTTGGAAGGAAACCGAGCTGGGTTACTCGATGACGTTTTTCTCGATCGGCTCGACCATGACGCCCTTTTCTTTGAGCCAGTGAACCGCCCTGTCCACTTCCCCGCGCTCGCCGTCGATTTCCAGCGCCACTAGGGCCATCTCCGGGGTGACCGTCGATCCCCGGATGTTGAAGACGATGTCGAATTTTTTCGCCAGCAAGCAGACGATCGGCTCCTTGACCAGCTCCTTCGGAAAGGTCAGATAGATTCTCTCACAGACTTTTTCTTTTTGGCGTTTCATCGCTGGGCGGTTCAAATGGAAAAGTTGAGATTCCCGACCGACATCTTGTCACGCCATCCCACCCAAAGATTGGTGGTCAGATACTTGTCGCCGAAATCGGGAAAAACCGTCACCAAGGTGCCGGACCTGAGTTTCCTGGCAATCCGCAGAGTGGCATGCATGGCAGCGCCGGAAGACTGCCCGACCAGAAGCCCCTCCTCCTGGGCCAGCCGGTAGACCATGGCATAGGCGTCTTCGGTGGAGATGGCGATTTTTTCGTCCAGCGCTTTTTCATCGTAGATCCCCGGAACGATGGAACTCGCCATGTGCTTTAGCCCTTCGAGCCCGTGCAGCGCATCGTCCGGCTCGACCGCGATGACCCGGATCCTCGGGTTTTTCTCTTTCAGGTATCGGCCGGCGCCCATGATCGTGCCGCCGGTGCCGATCCCGGCGATAAAGTGGGTGATCTCCCCGCCCGTCTGGCGGTAGATCTCCGGACCGGTGGTTTCGTAGTGGACCTGCGGGTTCATCGGGTTGAAATATTGATCGGGCTTGAAGTATTTGTCGGCGTTTTCTTCCAGGACCTTGCGGCACAGGCGGATCGCGCCGTCCGATCCCTCCAGCGGATCGCTGAAGATGATTTTCGCCCCGAGCGCCGCGATGATGCGCTTCCGCTCGGTGCTCACGTTGGAGGGCATAACCAGCTCCACCGGATAGCCCAGGACCCTGCCGATCAGCGCCAGGGCGATGCCCGTGTTTCCCGAAGTCGAGTCGATGATGCTTTTTCCCGCCGCGAGTTTTCCTGAGCGGATCCCTTCCTGGACCATCTTCAGGGCCGGACGGTCTTTCACCGAGCCGCCCGGATTGAATCCCTCCAGCTTGGCGAAGATTCGTACCGCCGGGGATAGCCCCTGGGCGATCCTGCCGATCTGAAGCACGGGGGTGTTGCCCACCAGATCGAGAACGGAATTGGCGATCCTCGGCTCCACGGCGGCTTCACGGGCCAGTGCGCGGGCGGTGATGGACGTAATCATGAATGGATCTCGACCAAATCTCAGGCCCCGCCTGCTATGGCAGGGACAATCGAGATGGCGTCCCCCTCTTTGAGAGAGGTTTCCAAGTTCTGCAAGAATCGAATGTCATCGCCGTTGACATAGACATTCACAAAGCGGCGGACCTTTCCCGTTTCATCACAGATTCTCTCTTTGATTCCTGGAAACTGCCGGTCCAAGTCTTCCACCAGGGCGCGGACATTGCCGCCCTGGCCATTCACTTCATCGGCCCCGTTGGTGAATTTGCGAAGGGGCGTTGGCACACGAACACGCACCGTCATAGTCAGCCTCCTTAAAGACCCTATGGATACTTTTTTATAAACCTTCCTTGGGAACCTTTCAAGGCACGCTTTTCAGCCTTCGCCTGCCAGCGCCTTTCCCTGGGCCGGCTGGGCAAGCTGGAGGTAAAGCTCATCGAAGCTTGAGAGACTCGCCTGGATCTTGAAGGGCTGCTCCACGCTCCGCGCTACCACCTCGAGGGTCTTGTAGCCGTTGCCCGTGATGCTGATGACGATGGATTCGTCGCGCGGTATCCTTCCCTGCTGGATCAGCTTTTTTGTCACCGCCACCTCGGTCCCGCCCGCCGGCTCGGTGAAAATTCCCTCGGTGCGAGCGAGGAGCTTGATGCCATCGAGGATCTCTTCGTCGGTGACCGCCTCGCCCCATCCGCCGGACTCCCGCACCGCCTGAAGCACGTAGTAGCCGTCCGCCGGATTGCCGATGGCGATGGAGCTCGCAATGGTGTTCGGCTTCACCGGACTGATAAGATCCGTGCCTTTCTTTAAGGCCTGGACGATGGGGGCGCAGCCGCTCGCCTGGGCAGAATAGATCTTACAATTGCCGCCGTCGATCAGCCCGACCTGCTTGAGCTCCTTGAAGGCCTTGGCGAGCTTGGGGAGGATGGTCCCTCCCGCCGAAGCGACCACCACATGGCGCGGCAGCTTCCAGCCGAGCTGTTCGGCGATCTCGAAGGCGTGCGTCTTCGCCCCCTCGGCATAGTAGGGCCTCAAGTTGACGTTGACGAAGGCCCAGCCGTACTTGTCCGCGATCTCGCTGCACAGCCGGTTGACATCGTCGTAATTCCCCTTGATCGAGATGGTGCGTGGCCCGTAGATGGCCGAGCCGATGATCTTTCCCTGTTCCAGGCCGTCGGGAATAAAGACGTAGCAGTTCAGGCCGGCCTTGGCCGCGTGCGCGGCGACCGAGTTGGCAAGGTTGCCCGTGGAGGCGCACGAAACCGTATCGAATCCGAACTCGATGGCCTTGGAGATGGCCACCGACACCACCCGGTCCTTGTACGAGAACGTGGGGTGGTTCACCGAGTCGTCTTTGATATAGAGCTCTTTCACGCCCAGGGCCTCTCCCAGCCTGTGGGCGCGCACGAGCGGCGTGAAGCCTGAATAGAGTCCGGCCTGGGGCTCTCCGTCGATCGGTAAAAGCTCCCGGTAGCGCCACAGGCTCTTCGGGCGCGAGAGGATTTTTTCCCGGCTGATCGCCTTCTTGATTCCGTCGTAGTCATAGACGATCTCCAGGGGACCGAAGCAGGTTTCACAAACATGCAGCGGTTCCTTGGGATACCCTTGGCCGCATTCTCTGCATTGAAGCCCTCTGACGAAACTCATGGTCCTTCCTTTCTGCTCAAGCCATCGAACGGAGCTTCCGCTCGCCCCTTGCGTTGTCGCCGCAGGCGCCGCACCGGGGATCTCTTCGCACCTCGATGGTATGGAACCTCATAGCTGTGGCATCGTAGGTCAGCAGACGATCCACCAGCAGCTCTTCTTCCATGCCGATCAGGTATTTGATCGCTTCCGTGGCCTGGATCGAGCCTATAGTCCCGGCAATCGCCCCGAGGATGCCCGCCTGCTGGCAGTTGAGGATCTCGCCCGGAGCGGGCGGGTCCTTGAACAGGCAGCGGTAACAGGCGCCCTTGCCGGGAATCACGGTCATGGTCTGGCCCTGCAGGCGCACGATCCCGGCGTGGGAAAACGCTTTGCCGAGAGCCACAGCGGCGTCGTTGACCAAGAACTTCGTGGCAAAATTATCGCTGCCGTCGACGATAAAATCATAGCCGGCAATGAGATCCGCCGCGTTTTTTTCGTCCAGGCGCACGGGAAAGGCGAGGATCTCTACCTCCGGGTTTAGCCGGGCGAGTTTGTCCTTGGCGGAGGCGACCTTTTCCCGGCCCAGGTCCGCCGTCGAATGCAGAATCTGCCGTTGGAGGTTGGAGAGATCGACGCGATCGCTGTCCACCAGCCCCAGCGTGCCGACTCCGGCTGCGGCCAGATAAAAGGCCGCCGGCGATCCCAGCCCTCCGGCCCCGATGATCAAGACCCGGCCCTGACGGAGGCGGATCTGTCCTTTGCCGCCGACGTCGGGAATCATGATTTGGCGGCTGTAGCGCTCGATCTGCTCAGGTGTAAGACGAACACTCATGATCTACGGCCAAAAAAAAACCTCTTCCCATTGATAAGAAGAGGTTTGCACCTCACCTTATCTTCCCCCGCCCTAGGCGAGGTGGGAATTAGCACCAGCACCCCACCTTAACGATGGGACCGGTTGCTGTGGCTTCGAAGGGCCAATCCCTCCACCACTCTGGATAAGGTGTCCAGACTTATTAAGCAGCGAGGTTAACGTAGTCCGGAGGGTGTGTCAAGGGCCGCTCCTCGTTGCGCGAGGAGGCAGGTTTTTCGATAGCGAGCCGGGCTGGAAAAAGGCGATCAATAATGCTATCGCTCTTTGCTCCATATTCACCGAGTGCCTTCCTAAGGAGAACACGATGGGACTAACGCAAGAAGTTGTCAATTTTGTTGTCGAAACGCGTTACCGGGATATCCCCCCGGAGGTCATCCGCCTGGCGCAGGGCTTTATCCTGGACGGGCTGGGTGTCACCCTGGCCGGCTGCACGGAAAAAGGCTCTCGCATCCTGCAAGGGTTGATCCGCCAATCCGGCGGTAAGAAGGAGGCGACGGTCGTGGGGACGGGAACCATGGTCCCGTCGATGATGGCCGCTCTGGCCAACGGCGCGGCCGGCCATGCCATGGATTACGACGACACTCAGCTCTCCACCTCCAAGGAGGCGGTCTACGGATTGCTCACCCACCCCACGGTGCCGGTGCTTTCGGCGATCTTAGCCGTGGGGGAGGGGGAAAAGATTTCCGGCCAGGAATTTCTTTTGGCTTATATCCTGGGAGTGGAGGTAGAGTGTCGCATCGCGGACGCCATCAACCCGCGCCACTACCAATCCGGATTTCACTCGACGGCGACCATCGCGGGTCTGGGGGCGGCCGCGGCGGTGGGTACGATCTTGAACCTGAGAGAGGAAGCCTGCGCCCGCGCCCTGGGGATCGCCGCCAGCATGTCGTCCGGGCTGCGCGAGAACTTCGGGACCATGACCAAACCTTTGCATGCCGGACGGGCCGCGCAGAACGGGGTGACCGCCGCGCTATTGGCCGAGAAGGGCTTTACCTCGGCCCACAACATCCTCGAGGCCAAAAGGGGATTTTTCAACGCGATGGCCGGCGGCTACGACGAGAAGAAAATCAGCGGCCGGCTGGGCAAGCCCTACTTCATGCAGGATCCCGGGATTTCCATCAAGCCCTATCCGTCCGGCTCGCTCTCCCATCCGGCGCAGGATTGTATTCTGGATCTGGTCAAGACGCACAACCTCCATGCGGAGCAGATCGAATCCATCGAAGTGGGGACCAATTCCAACGTTCCCAACGCTTTGATCTATCCCATGCCCAAGACCGCCCTCGAGGGAAAATTCAGTATCCCGTTCTGCATGGCGATAGGCGTCTTGGAGCGCAAGGCGGGCATCGCCCAGTTCACGGACAGAAAGGTCCGCGACCCCAAGGTGGTGGAGCTGATGAAGCGGGTCACGCTTTACGTGGATCAGGAGCTCGAGGCCTTGGGATACGATCAGGTGCGCTCGCGTGTCCGCATCAAGCTGAAGGACGGGAAGTCCATCGAGGGGAGGGCGGACGTCGCGCGCGGCCATCCGCTCAAGCCCATGAGCTGGGCCGAGATCGGCGAGAAATTCCGCGATTGCGCCAGTCTGGTTCTTTCCCGCGGCAACACGGAGGCGGCTGTCGAGCTGGTGGCCAACCTGGACCGGCAGAGAAGCATCCTGCCGCTGGTTCGAGCGCTTTCCGCGGGAAAGTCAACGGGCGCCATGGCGAAGCTGAAGAGAAGGGCGAAGCGGAAGCGCCCCGGGAGCAAAAGGTGGAGCGGTATTCGGAAAAGGTAGGAGCCTTTGTGCGGGGCCTGCGCCTTGAAGAAGTCCCTCCCGGGGCGGTGGACAAGGCGAAGCTGGTGGTTCTCGACACCCTGGGGATCGCTCTGGTCTCTTCGACGATGGAGTTCGGGCGGATGGCGCTCGACGTGGCCTCCGACCTTGGCGGCGCTCGGGAGAGCCGGCTGATCGGCACGCGGCGCAAGGCAGCCGCTGCCAATGCCGTGCTGGCCAACGGCACCCTCGCCCATGGCCTGGACTACGACGACACCTTGGAAGGGGCGATCGTCCACACCGGCTGTTGCGGGGTCATCACGGCGCTGGCGGTGGGCGAGGCGCTCGGCGCCAGCGGGAAGAGGGTGTTGGAGGCGGCGGTGGCCGGGATGGAGGTGATGTGCAAGGTGGGACTGGTGGCCCCCGGAAAGTTCCACGCGCGGGGCTTTCACCCTACCGCCCTGTGCGCCACTTTCGGCGCGGCGGCGGCCGCCGGCAAGCTCTATAAGCTCGAATCGTCTCGGTGGACGGACGCCTTCGGCATCTGCGGCAGCCAGAGCTCCGGAATCATCGAATATCTGGCGGACGGGAGCTGGACCAAGAGACTCCATCCGGGCTGGTCGGCTCACGGCGGGATTATCGCCGTGCTCCTGGCCCGGCGCGGCTTTCGCGGCCCCGCCTCCGTGTTCGAAGGGCGCCATGGTTTTTATCGCGCCTTCGGCGCCGGCGAGGAAGGCGCTAATCTCGACAGACTGGCCGAGCTCGGCAAGAGCTGGGAGATTCCCCGGCTCGCCTTCAAGTCCTATCCCTGCGGCTCGATCTCTCATCCCTACATGGACTGCGCGCTCAAGCTGAGAGAAAAATATTCCTTCCGGCCGGAGCAGATAGAGGAGATCACCTGCCGGGTGGCCGAAGGAACGGTGCACCGCCTCTGGGAGCCTATTCAGGAGAAGCAAAAACCTTCGAGCTCCTATGGGGCGAAGTTCAGCCTGCCCTACAGCATCGCCGTCATGCTGGTGCGGGGCAAGGCCGGTCTTGAAGAGTTCTCGGATAAGGCGATCCGGGATTTGGAGGTTCTGGCTGTGGCTGAGAAGGTACGGTACCAGCTGGACCCCACGATCGACTATCCGCGCCATTTCTCGGGTCATGTGCGCATCCGGCTCAAGGACGGGACAGTACGGGAGGAAAGCCAGCCCCACCCGAGGGGCGGGCTGGAATCTCCGCTTCCGCCCGAGGAGATCGAAGCAAAGTTTCGCGCCAATGCCGGGTTTGCCTTGCCTGAAAGAAAAGTTGAAAAGATCGTCTCTGCCGTGCGGAAGTTGGAGAGGCTCAGGTCCGTTAGAGAACTGGCAAAACTCTTATATTGAGTATTGCAGGCGAGGCAGGGTAGTGATAAAGGGGCATACGGCGTTGTTTGGATGACCACGCCAAGGAAAGGGGGAAACATAATGGAAAAGAGATTTGGCATTTTTAGACACCTGGCCGTGCTGGCGCTTGTCGCCTGGGGTTCCGTCGCCTCCGCCCAGGACGCGGCCCTCGTCGCAGCGGCAAAAAGGGAGGGGAAGGTAGCTTGGTATACCTCACTCGCTCTCCCGTCATCGACCGCGTTGGCGCACCTTTTTATGAACAAGTATAAGGGGATCGAAGTTGAGGTCCACCGTTCGGGGTCGCAGAGGGTTCTGCAAAGAGTGATGCAGGAGGTGTCGGCGGGAATCAAGAATGCCGATATTATCCATACCTCGGACGGCGGTCATTTTGTTCTCCTAAAAGGTAAAGGGCTGCTCATGAAATATGTCCCTCAGGGATTGGAAAGCTTTCCCGAAGGTTTCAAGGACAAGGAAGGGTTTTACTACGGCATGCGGGCCACCCTCTCCGTCCTTGCTTACAATCCCAAGATCGTTTCTGAAAAGGATGCGCCAAAGACGTGGAAGGAGATTTTGAATGCCAAGTGGAGAGGGAAGATGGTCACGGCACATCCCGGATATAGCGGCATCATTATGACCCATGTGCTGGCGCTGCTGAACTTGCACGGCTGGGATTACTTTAAGGAATTGGCGAAGAACAAACTGCATGTGGTCCAGTCAGCGAACGATCCGGCTGGTGTGATCGCATCAGGGGAACGAGCCGTTGGGGCCAATGGCGCCGAGTATTTTTATTATAAGACTATGAAGCAGGGGAACCCTATAAAGATCATCTATCCTAAGGAGGGGGTCCCGCTTATTGTTTCGCCGACAGCGATAGCCAAGGATGCGCCGCACCCGAATGCCTCCAAGCTGTTTACCGATTTTATCTTTAGCAAAGAGGCGCAGCAGATGTTAGCCGATCAACAAGGGCTGTACACAGGGCATCCTCAGGTGACGTATCCCAAGGATAAGCCCCAGCTTAAGGATCTTAAGCTTTTAGCCGCGGATCCAGCGGAGTTAGAAAAGAAAAACGCCGAGATCAAGAAAAAATTCGTTGAGTTCTTCGGCGCCTAGGGCGGGAGCGGCAGGCGGCGGAAATCCGGCGTGGAAGCGGTAGGGCGACTGAGAGTATCAGGCTGGCAGGGCATCAGAAATCTGGACCGAACGCTTCCGGTCTGGATCGGCGCCTCGCTGTTTCTGGTCTTCTTGATGCTCCTGCCGCTGGGCTGGATCTTTGTTGCCAGCCTGCAAACGGAAGCGGGCTGGAGCGCAAGCGGCTATGCCCAGGTCTTCACCGAGAAGGCCTATCTCAAGGCTATCTGGAACACCCTGATTATCTCCTTCTGGGTGGGCGGGATCGCGGTCGTGATCGGCTCCCTGCTGGCCTGGCTGGTGACCCGGACCGATCTGCCGCTGAAGCGAACGATCCGCGCCCTGGTCATGGCCTCCTTCGTCACTCCTCCTTTTCTCGGGGCCTTCGCCTGGACGCTCCTGGCCGGCCCGAACGCCGGTCTGCTCAACAAGATCTACCGCTCCCTCACGGGCTCGGAGGAGGCCCTCTTCAACATCTTCAGCATGGAAGGGCTCATTTTCGTGATGGCCCTGTACAGCTTTCCCTACGTCTTCTCCATGATCGCCAACGTCTGCGAGCTGATCTCCTCGGATCTCGAAGACGCGGCGAACATCCTGGGGGCGAACAAGCTGCGGGTGGCCTTGACCGTGACCTTGCCGCTTGCGGCCCCGGCCCTGCTGGGAGGATTCATCCTGGCCTTTCTGCACTCGCTCTCGCTGTTCGGGGCGCCGGCCATCCTCGGCCTGCCGGCGAGCCTGCACACGATCACCACCCAGATTTGGGCGCTCTTTCAGTACCCACCCCGCCTGGATCTCGCGGCGGCCTTTTCCGTTCCACTGCTGCTGGCGACCATGCTGCTGATCGCCCTGCAGAAGAAGATCCTGGGACGGCGCGGCTACAGCACCGTCGGCGGAAAGGGCGGGGAGCGCCGGCTGCTGCGTCTCGGGATATTCCGCATCCCGGCTCTATTGCTGGTGCTGGGGATTATTGCCCTTTCCGTTTTTCTCCCCTACTGGATTCTGCTGAAAGCGGCCCTGGCGAAGGCCTGGGCCCAGCCTCTCACCTGGGACAATTTCACGCTCGAGAACTTCAGCTTCGCCTTTTTTCAATACGGCGACACCCAGGACGCGATCCTCAATACCTTCAAGCTCGGGATTGCGACCGCCAGCGCGGGCACGGTCATCGCGGCATTGATCGCCTACATCACCAACCGCCAGCTTTTCTGGGGCGCGCGCTATCTCACGTTCTTCGCCCTGGCGCCGTTGGTCGTGCCGGGAATCGTTCTGGCGGTCGGCCTGTTCCTGGCCTATGCCCGGCCGCCCATCGTTTTGTACGGCACGATCTGGATCTTGTTCGTCGCCTATCTCACCAAGGAGATGCCGATCGGCTTCTCGCAGGCGGAGACGACTTTCAAGAGCATCCATCCGGAGCTTGAGGATGCGAGCCGCATCCTCGGGGCCAACCGGCTGGGCGCCTTGAGGGACGTGACCGCCCCGCTGGCCCGCACCGGCCTGATCGCGACCTGGTGTTTTATCTTCATCGGCGTGATCCGGGAGCTCAGCGCCTCGATCCTGCTCTTTACTCCCAAGTCGAAGGTCGTCTCGGTGGTGATCTTCGACCTCAAAGAGGAGGGGCAGATCGGGGTGATCGCCGTGCTCGGCATCCTGTTATTGCTGGTATCTTTCATGGTCATTCTCGCGGTTCAGCGGCTGGTGAAGAGAGAGGTTCTGGCCACGAGGGAATAATGGCTACGGTCACGCTGGAGGGATTGACCAAGAGGTTCGCCGAGGCGGCCGCCGTGCATGATCTCCATCTGGAGATCGGCGACGGGGAATTCGTCTCCCTCCTCGGTCCTTCGGGCTGCGGCAAAACCACCACGCTGAGGCTGATCGCCGGCTTTTTGCAACCGGAGGAGGGCGAGATCCGGGTCAACCAACAGGTAGTTTCGTCCCGCTCGGTTCTGGTCCCTCCGGAGCGCCGCAACATGTCGATGATCTTCCAGAGCTACGCGGTGTGGCCGCACATGACGGTGTTTCAGAATGTCGCCTACGGGCTGAAATTCAAGAAACTCCCGGGCGACGATCCCGGGACAAGAGTGGAAAAATTGCTGCGGCTGGTCCATCTCGACGCGTTGAAGGATCGTTATCCCGCGGAGCTGTCGGGCGGCCAGCAGCAGAGAGTGGCGCTGGCCCGCGCCCTGGTGGTGCAGCCGCAGATCTTGCTGCTCGACGAGCCGCTCAGCAATCTCGACGCCAACCTGCGCGAGGAGATGCGCTTTGAGATCCGCCGCCTGCACGAAGAGTTTCGCATCACCACGATTTACGTCACCCACGATCAGGCGGAGGCGATGGTGACCTCCGACCGGATCGCGGTCATGCACCTGGGAAAGGTCATTCAAGTCGGCACGCCGCAGGAGATCTTCGAGCGGCCCAAGACCACTTTCGTGGCGGAGTTTATCGGCAGGACCAATATCCTCAGCGGGAAGTGGCGGGAGGGAGGGAAGGTGGACCTTGGGGAAGGCATCCTCGTGCAGGTGAGCGCGAGGGAGCGCTACGCTCAGGGGGAGTCGGTCTCTTTCTGTCTCCGGCCACACAACGTCGCCCTGTCAGGCAGCGAAGCCGAGGCCGAGCAGCGCCGGCGCAGCGGCTATAATCTCTTTCCCGGCGTCATCCAGAGGCGCATCTACTTCGGCGACGCCTTTGACTATATGGTCGAGCTTCCGGCCCACCGTATGGCGCTTCGCGTCGTCGCGCCCCCGTCGCAGCGCTACGAAACGGGGCAGAAGGTTTTCGCCCTGGCGCATCCGGATCACTGCGTCATCGTCGGGGAGAGCTGATCGCCCGCTTCCATGATCCGGTTCCTTGGGCCCCTCCTGCTAACCGGCTTCCTGGCCTCGGGTTGCGAGCGCGGCGGGAGCTTCAGCGACATCCGCAATCTTCAATCTCGCGGTGAGACGGTGATCTGCTTCGGCGACAGTTTGACCGAAGGGGTGGGCGCCGGCAGCGGCGAGGACTATCCGTCGCTGCTGGAACGGCAGCTCAAGCTTCCGATCGTGAACGCGGGGCGGCGCGGGGATACCGCGGCGGACGCTCTTTCCCGCGTGGAGCAGGAGGTGCTGGCCCGCAACCCCCGTTTGGTTATCGTGCTTTTCGGCGGCAACGATTTTCTGCGCCAGGTGCCCCTCGCCGAGACCAGAAAAAACCTCGAAGAGATAGTCCGGCGCATTCAGGAGCGCGGTGCGATGGTGGTGCTGGTCGGCTTGAGGCTCGGCCTCTTCACCGACGAATACAGCCCGGTCTACGAGGAGATCGCGGGGAAACACGGGGCGTTGTACATTCCGCAGGTCCTCAAAGGGGTACTCTCCGATCCCAAGCTGAAAAGCGATTCCATCCACCCCAACGGCGCGGGCTATCGGATCATGGCCGAGCGCATCCTGGAACAAGTAAAGCCGCTGTTGGAGGAGGCGGACCGCAGGAGGTAGGGGAGAGGAACCTCACCATCCCTGGAGCGGCGCTCACCGCCGAAGGCGTCTCTCAAGATCGATGCAATAGCTCCCTCGGGGAACGCGCTCTCGGCTGCGGCCGATAGACC
>MGSR01000026.1 GCA_001798565.1 Deltaproteobacteria bacterium RIFCSPLOWO2_12_FULL_60_16 | reverse complement strand
CTTTCCCTGGAAAAACCAAAGGGAAGCATTACCACCAGCGCAAAGTGGAATGGTTCTGTGTCGTGAGTGGCGAGGCGATGCTTTTTCTCAAGGACACACGGACGGGTGAGGAGGAGAGGCTGCCTATGGGAGAAAAGAATATGGTGACGGTGCGCATTCCGCCTCATGTGGCCCATGCGATTACCAATACAGGAGCCATCCCCTTTTATCTGATTGTTGTCGTGAGTGAGCAATTCAACCCGAAGGATCCGGATACTTTTTCCTTTAATTTTCTCGGTCTGTAAGAGAAGCGCTGTGGAGAACTCACTCAGCATTATTGTTGCGACTTCGGGCCGCCTGGAAAAGTTGGGCCGTCTCCTGGAAGGGCTGTACCGCGTGCAGGGCTGGGAACGAAACAGCCACGATATCATCGTCGCTAACAACGCCCCTGATGAAGCTGGGGGGAAGGCGGTCGAAGGGCTTGTCTCGGACTACTCCCGCCGTGAAGGACCCCGGTGCCGCCAGGCACGCGAGCCTGTCCCCGGGAAGTGCCGCGCCCAGAATCGGGCCATTCGCCAGGCCGAGGGTTCCGTCCTGGCTTTTTTTGACGACGATCTTGAGATCGATCCCGGTTGGCTTGATTCCGTTCTTAACTTCTTTTCCGCATTTCCGCACGATATTATGCAAGGCTCAATCCTCATGCCCCCGAAAGATCGTGACGATCCCCGACTCCAAAAGGCGCTGCAACGCTACCGGACGATCGACTTCATCGATTATCACTATCCCCCCGGCACGGATATCCAAACCCTCACAGGAGGGAACATCGCCGTCAAACGCCAGGTGTTCGATCAGGTGGGGCTCTTTAACGAGAAGCTGGGTCCCGGTGAGGCCGGGATTTCCGAGGATGTCGAGTTTGCCAAAAGGGTGCTGAAGGCGGGCAAGAGAATCGGCTACGAGCCAAGAGCCATCGTCTATAACGAAATCGACTGGAGCCGGCTGACGGAGGAGTTTTTCCGCTTTCGCCACGAACAGCAGGGAAGAAGCCGTCTGGTTTATAAAAGGAGCTCAATTTTTAGTATCGTTCCCAACCTGGCGAGATCCGTCGGGACGTTCGGCTGGTATTCTCTGCTGGGGAAGGAACGGAAGAAATACCGCGCCAAGGGACGATACTATCACTACAGGGCCATGCTCTTAGAAAAGTTTAAGAAGTTCAAAACGTTCAATACGATCTAACGATTTAAACGACTTGAACCGTGGTTTAGGTTGTCAGTTTTCTCAGCAGCAGTCTTCCGACCGGCTTCGCATAAGGCAGGCGCAATTTCCGCGCGGCGATATAAAGGGCCCGGCAGCCGATCGTCGCCCACTTCGCCAATCTCGCCCGGATCGTAAGGCGGCTCACTTTTCGGGCGGCAGTGACGTTGTCGACGATCGAGATGCCTTGAAAACGGTCCGAGTGAAAGACGCTCTCCCAGAGGACGCGCTTCGGCCCCTGCTTGCGGATGGTGTCGTGCATGGCGATGATTCCCCCATCCATGACATGAGGCTCCCAGAGGAGGAAATCCCGCTTCACCTGCTCGTAGCGGTGGTCGCCGTCGATCCAGAGGAGCGCGACAGGCTTATCCCAGCCGCGCGCCGCATGCTCTGAGGTCATCACCAGGGGAACCACGTGGCTTTCCACCCCTGCGGCCTTGATATTTTTTGCAAATTCGGCCTCCGTGTCCTCGACATAGCCTTCTTCGGCCAGCGGTTTGTGCGGGTCCACCGCGTAGACCTTCGCTCCTCCCGCCGCCATGGAGCCGAGCGCCAGGCAAATCGTCGATTTGCCCTTCCAGCTGCCGATCTCCACGATGACTCCTCCGGCCGGGCTCCCGCCTGCGAGGCGGTGGAGATAGACCACCTCGTCCGGCGTCAGCATCCCGGGGAGCTTGAGTATCTCCTCCAGCTTTTGCATGCGCGCTTTTTTCGGGTGTTGAGTGCGGCGCCTTTATAGCATCTAGGGTGGAGAAGTTGAAGAGGTGGTTTGATTTTTTGACCGTTAGCCTCTATTTTCTTGGCTATGTGCCGGAGTTACGGGAAATGATCGCGCCCAAGCCGGAGATTTCAGCCATCGTTGTCTGCTTCAACGAGGAAGAGAACATTCGCGCCTGCCTCGAGAGCCTCAAGTGGTGCGACGAGATCGTGGTGGTGGATTCTTTCAGCACGGACAGGACGGTCGAGATCTGCAGGGAGTATACGGACCGCGTCATTCAGCGCCCCTGGGCGGGGTATCGGGACCAAAAGGCCTTTGCCCATTCCCAGGCGACCAAGGACTGGGTGTTTTTGGTCGACGCCGACGAGCGCGTTCCGGCGGCGCTACGGGAGGAAATCCAGGATGCCCTGCAAGGGGTCGGGACTCGGTACGCCGCGTTTTTGGTGCCGCGGCTCGTGCGCTACCTGGGGCGCTGGTGGTGGCGCGGCGGCTGGTATCCGGATTACGATGTCCGGGTCTTTCGGCGCGAGCTGGCGACGTGGGGCGGCGCGGATCCCCACGAGCGGATCCTGATCAGCGGCAAGGCGCGCCGCCTGAAGCATCCGCTGCAGCATTTTTCCTACAGGGACATCGCCGACCACTTGGAGCGGATCAACCACTTCACCAATGTCTCGTCCGGGGAGCTGGAAGCTCAAGGCAGGCGCTGGAGCGCCATGGACAACGTGTGCCGTCCGCCATTTCGTTTCTTCCGATCCTATGTGTGGAAGAGGGGATTCCTGGAGGGCTTTCCCGGTTTTTTTGTCGCCGCGACCGCCGCGATTTATGTCTTTCTGAAATACGCCAAGTTGAGAGAGCGGGAGCTGAAGGAACAGAACGGGAGCGGGAGTGGCTAGCGATCGAGCGCCGCTAAAAATTCTCCACCTAGACCCGGAGAGAAATTGGGGCGGTGGGGAATGCCAGGTGATGGGTCTTCTCACCTATCTCGCCGGGCGGGGGCACCGGAATCATCTTATGTGCCACCCTCAAGGGGCTTTGGCCGAGGCGGCGCGACGGAAAGGGATCGAGACGTTTCCCCTGTCGCTCAGGAACGAACTGGATGTGAGACCGGTCTTCTCCCTGCGGCGGCTGATTCGAAGAGAAGGGTATGATATTGTCCATTTCCACACGAAGCGGGCCCACGCGCTCTCGCTGTGGCTCGGGCGCCTGCATCCGGGGATTCGCTATGTGGTGACCCGGCGCATGGACTATCCCGTCCGAAGGAATCGCTACGTCGATTTTCTCTATAATCGGCGCGTCGACGGGGTCGTCGCCATATCGCGCAAGATCGCCGATCTGCTGGCGGAGGGAGGCGTCCGGCGGGAAAAGATTCGCCTGATTCCCAGCGGCATTGATGCCGCGCCTTTTCCAGCGCGCAGCGCGGAAGAACCGGGCCGCGTCCCGCTGATCGTGGGGACGGTTGCGGTATTGGAAGAGAGAAAGGGGCATCTCTTTTTGCTTGAGGCGGCGGCATTGCTGAAGCAGCAGGACCATCGGTTGAGATACCGGTGCGCCGGCGAGGGCTCGCAACGGCAAACGCTGGAGCGCAGCGCGCTGTCGCTGGGGGTCGGGGGGGATGTCGAGTTCGCAGGCTTCGTCGGGGATATTCCCGGCTTCTTAAGCTCTATCGATGTCTTTGTCCTGCCTTCGCTGTACGAGGGGCTGGGGGTCTCTGTTTTGGAAGCGATGGCCGCGGGCCTGCCGGTAGTGGCGAGCAGGGCGGGGGGGCTTCCGGAAATCGTCGACGATGGCGTAACCGGATTGCTGGTGCCGCCCGGCGATGCGCAGGCGTTGGCCGGGGCCATCGCGGCGCTGATCTCCCGTCCCGCCCTGGCGCGGGAAATGGGAGCGAGAGGTCGGGAGCGCGTGCTCCGTCATTTTACCATCGAGCAAACGGCGCGAAGAAACGAGGATTACTATTACGACCTCCTGGAGACTCGCTGCGGCGAGGATACCGGGCCGGCGCAGAGGGAGGGTGATCGAGTTGGTGTCCAGAAATAGGCTTTTGGCGGTGCTCGAAAAATTCCGCCGCCGCCGTATTCTGGTGGTGGGCGATTTGATGCTCGACCGCTTTATATGGGGAGATGTCGAGCGCATCTCTCCGGAGGCTCCGGTGCCGGTGCTGCGGGTGAACTCGGAGAGTTATCGGCTCGGGGGCGCGGCCAATGTCATCCACAATATCCGCAGCTTGGGCGGCAAGGTGGCCGTGTGCGGCGTGGTCGGGCGGGATGAGGCGGGGAGAAGGCTCCTTCAGGGATTGCGTGGGATCGGGATTCCGAAGAGTGGTGTCTTTTCGGAGAATGATTTCAGGACCACGCAAAAGAGCCGGGTCATCGCGCGTCCGCGCCATCAACAGATAGTCCGCCTGGATCGGGAATCCCAGGACGGGATCGGGGCGAAGCTCCGGCGCAGAATCCGCCAATTTGTCGAGCAACAGGCGGCTCGATGCCACGGCATTGTCATCTCGGACTACGGCAAAGGGGTGATTGATCCTGAGTTGCTCGAACTCATAGCCGACCTGGTCCGGAGGAAGAATCTGATCTGCGTGGCGGATCCGAAGAAAGAAAACTTCATATTTTACAGGAACCTCACCCTGGTGACCCCCAACCGCGAGGAGGCGAGCCAGGCAGCCGGGATCGACATTCGGGACGAGGGTTCGCTGCGCCAGGCCGGCAGGAGACTGCTGGAAATATGGCAGGCCAAAGCGGTTCTGATCACGCTTGGATCACAGGGGATGAGTCTTTTTCAACCGGGCCGGGAGATGAGACATTTCGCCACCGAGGCCCGCGCGATGTTTGATGTCACTGGCGCTGGCGATACGGTGGTGGCCGCATGCGGGTTGGCCTTGGCGAGCGGCTCGAGCTATGAAGAGGCGGCGGTTATCAGCAACCTTGCGGCGGGTCTCGTCGGCGAGGAGGTGGGAACCGTGGCGGTTTCTTCGGCGCGACTGCGCCAGGTGATCCGGAGGCGAAAATGAAAAGCATGACCGGATACGGAGAGGCGGCCGGGCAGGGGAAAAGGGCTAAGATTACGGTCCAGGCGCGAACGTTGAATCACCGCCACCTGGACCTCCAGCTGCGGGTGCCGAGAGAGTATCTCTCTATCGAGGAGGAGATCCGAAAGGCGATCCGGCAGAGGATCTCCCGCGGCCGCGTGGAGGTGTTTATCGCGCGCTCCCAGCTTCGGGGCCAGGGCCGGAAGCTGGAGTTGGACGAGCGGCTGTTGCGGCAGTATCTCGGCTCGTTGCGCCGCGCGAAGAGCAAATTCGGCCTCAAAGGCGAGGTCGATGTTTCGCTCTGTGCCAGCCTTCCGGAGCTCTTCCACGTCGGCGAAGCCGAGGCCGGGGAGGATGACGAGAAGGCTTTGGTCCTGCGCACTTTGAATCTCGCCCTAAAGCAGCTCGAGCGCTCCAGGGAGCGGGAAGGACGGCAGCTCAAGCTGGATGTTCAGACCCAGATCCGTACATTGCGGACCGTCTCCGGGAAATTGACACACGAAGGGGAGAGGATCACTTCCCGCCTCAGGGACTCCCTGTCATTGAGGGAAGGAGAGAATCTTCCCGACGGGCCGAAGGAGACAACGGAAGCTATGGGCCCCAACTTCAAGGGCGATATTCACGAAGAGGTGGTCCGGCTCAAGGCCCATGTCGAGGAATTGGCGCGCCTGATCAAGGAACTGGGACCCGTGGGCAAAAAAGTCGACTTTCTCCTTCAAGAGATACAGCGGGAGCTCAATACCATCAGTTCGAAGGCCCCGCAATTGCCGGTCGTCCAATTGGTGCTGGCAGGCAAGGAGAAAGTGGAAAAGATCAGAGAACAGGTGCAGAACCTAGAATGACCCGGTCGAGCAGAACCCTCGCCGAGCGCGAGGGAGGCATATTCATTCTTTCGGCTCCGTCAGGCGCCGGAAAGACCACCCTCATCAGCCGTCTCTTGAAAATCTTTCCGGAGATGCTGCTTTCCGTTTCTTACACCACCCGTCCGAGGAGACCGGGGGAGGTGCATGGTCGGGACTATTTTTTTGTCGGGAAAGAAAAGTTCGCCGTTATGCGGGCGCGGCGCGGCTTTGCCGAGTGGGCCAGGGTTCACGGCGCGCTCTACGGCACCCCCCGGTCGCCGTTGGACCGCAGCGTGCGAAGGGGGCGTGATATCCTGCTGGATATCGATGTGCAGGGGGCGCGCAAGATCAAGAAACTATACCCTCGCGCTGTTTCCATATTTCTCCTGCCTCCTTCCTGGCAGGAGCTGGAGAAACGGCTGGCCGGCAGGGGAACGGACCGGCGCGAGAATATCCGGCGGCGCCTGGAAAACGCCCGGCGTGAAATTCGGGCGATCGTGCGGTATGATTATTTTCTGGTGAACCGGCAGATCGGCGAGGCCCTGGCCTCGCTCAAATCTATCGTTGTCGCCGAGCGGCAGAGGATCTCCAGGTATAAAGCGCTCAGGCGTCAGCGATCAGCGCTCAGCAGGATCTACGGACTGAAGGCTGACGGCTAGGTTATGAGCAGAGAGCCTAAAGTAACCGATTTAATGGAAAAGATTCAGGCCTATCACCCCACGGCCGACGTCGGGTTGATCCGGCAGGCCTATGATTTCTCCGCCAAGGTGCATAAGGGGCAGAAGCGCCTGTCGGGCGAGCCCTATCTGGTGCACCCCATGGCAGTTGCGGGCATTATTGCCGATCTTAAGCTCGATGTCCCGAGCGTCGTCGGCGGGTTGCTGCACGACACCGTCGAAGATACCTTGACCACTCTGGACGAGGTCAAAGGCCTCTTTGGGCCGGAGATCGCCGCGCTGGTCGACGGGGTCACGAAGCTGAGCCGGGTCAATTTCACCAGCCACGAGGAGAAGCAGGCAGAGAACTTCCGCAAGATGATCCTGGCGATGGCCAAGGATGTCCGCGTCATCCTGATCAAGCTCGCCGACCGCACCCACAACATGAGAACCCTCAGCCATCTCCCGGTGGAAAAGCAAATCGCCACCGCCCAGGAGACCCTGGAGATCTACGCCCCCCTGTCCCATCGCCTGGGCATCGCCTGGGTCAAGGACGAGCTGGAGGATCTCGCGCTCAAATACCTGCACCCCGAGATCTATTACCAGCTCAAGCGGAACGTGGCAAAAAAAAAGGCGGCGCGCGAGAAGTACATCAACGAGGTCATTTCCATTATCAGCAAGAAGCTCGAGGAGGAGGGGATCGACGCCGATGTGACCGGGCGGCCGAAGCACTTCTACAGCATCTACCAAAAGATGGAGAGCCAGAGCCTCCTGTACGATCAGATCTATGATCTGGTGGCCTTCCGTATCCTGGTGGATGCGGCGCGGGAGTGTTACGAAGCCCTGGGGGTGATTCACGCCCATTGGAAGCCGGTCCCGGGGCGCTTCAAAGATTACATCGCCCTGCCCAAACCGAACATGTACCAGTCGCTCCATACCACCGTGATCGGACCCTACGGTGAGCGCATGGAGATTCAGATCCGCACCCACGAGATGCATCGCGTCGCGGAGGAGGGGATCGCCGCCCACTGGCGCTATAAAGAGGGTAAGGACTTCCGGTTCAACGAGATTCAGCGCTTTGCCTGGCTGCGCCAATTGATCGAGTGGCAGCAGAACATGCAGGATCCGCAGGAGTTTCTCCACAGCATCAAGGAGGATCTCTTTCCCGAGGCGGTCTATGTTTTCACTCCGAAAGGAGATCTGCTCAATTTTCCCAAGGGGTGCACGGTGATCGATTTCGCCTACCGGATCCATTCGGAAGTTGGGCACCATTGCACCGGC
This sequence comes from Deltaproteobacteria bacterium RIFCSPLOWO2_12_FULL_60_16, assembly GCA_001798565.1. Taxonomy (GTDB): domain Bacteria; phylum Desulfobacterota; class Binatia; order UBA9968; family UBA9968; genus UBA9968. The sequence continues at coordinate 334 of MGSR01000026.1, read as the reverse complement.
GCCCGGGTCAACGGCCAGTTGGTCCCTTTGAAATATCTGCTCCGCAGCGGGGACACGATCGAGATCATCACCACGCATCAGCAGACTCCCAGCCGGGACTGGCTCAAACTGGTGAAGACGGCCAGGGCCAAGTCGAAAATCCGCAACTGGATTAAATCGCAACAGCGCGAGCGCAGCGTGGTCCTCGGACGGCAGATTCTGGAGAGCGATCTCCATCGCTACAAGCTCGATTACGTCGCGCTCAGGCGCGAGGGGAAGATCGATTCGATCGCCAAAGAGCTGGGAATGAAGGACGAAGAGACCCTCCTGGCAAGCATCGGTTACGGGAAGGTCA
>MGSR01000025.1:8829-9557 GCA_001798565.1 Deltaproteobacteria bacterium RIFCSPLOWO2_12_FULL_60_16 | reverse complement strand
AGCGTCAACGCCGCCAGGAGCTGGTTGCTGGTCCCGAAGAGAGACCAGACCAAGGCCCAGGTGGGAACGGGATTGCTGTCCCCGAACTGAATCGTTGCAGGAACGAACAGCACATAGGCCGCCGGGATCGCCAGGGTGCACAGCGTCGCGGCATATCTCCCGAAGGCGCCCTTCCAGCCCGTCAACTCCTGAAAAAGATAGCGACCCAGGCGCGTGGCCACGTCCAAGGTATCGTAGATGAACGTAGCAAAAGTGAGCAGCGCGAAGGAGCGGGCCAGTTCCATATCGATGCCGAAAAGGTTGACAAAGCCTGCCAGGCCGTTGGCGAAGATCCGGTCCGGCTGCTCTTTCACCATCGGATCGCCCGCGGCAAGCACCATCACCGTGGACAGCGAGATGACCGCTACCATCCCCTCCATCAACATGGCCCCGTATCCGATACGCCGGCAGTCGGACTCCTTCTCAACCTGTTTGGAGGTGGTCCCCGAGCTGACAATCCCGTGAAAGCCGGAACAGGCGCCGCAGGCGATGGTCACGAACAGGAGGGGAAACAGGGGCAGCCCTTTGGGGTTGGTCCAACCGACAAAAAAGGGATACTGGACCGACCATCCTCCTGCGAGGAGCCCTACCAGGCCGAAGAACAGAAAGCCGTAAAGAAAGAATCCGCCCAGGTAGCCGCGCGGCTGCAGCAAAAGCCACATCGGCATGATGGAGGCGGCAAAGCAATA
>MGSR01000025.1:2122-8791 GCA_001798565.1 Deltaproteobacteria bacterium RIFCSPLOWO2_12_FULL_60_16 | reverse complement strand
CGCCCCAAGAAGCGGGAATGGATAGAGGGATCTTCTGCCCCCCCCATATGATCACTCCCACCAGCGGAACGAAAATGACGGTTGCCAGCCACAGGGGAAGGCCGCCCCGCTGCAGGCAAAGGCCCATGACAATGGCGAGAAGGAGATAGAGAAGCGACGACGCGGCCACGCCGCCGCCGTATTTAGGCTCGACGAAGGAAGCGCTCGTAAGATCCGTAAACGCGACGATGACGTAGATCAGCGAGAGCCAGATGAAGGCGAGGAAGAAGAGAAAGGCCCGTTCTCCCATGTGGGCGCGCACGATCTCCGCCACCGACTGGGCCTTGTGTCTGACAGAACCGATCAGGCTGGCGAAATCATGGACCGCGCCGATAAAAACGGATCCGAAGATCACCCATATCAAAGCGGGGCCCCAGCCGAACCACAGCCCCGCCAGGATGGGTCCGACGATGGGACCCGCGGCGGTAATGGCCGAGAAGTGCTGCCCGAAAAGGAATCGCGCCTTGGCCGGGACGTAGTCCACGCCGTCGTTGACGAGGCAGGCCGGCGTGGGGTTGAAGTCGTTCAATTCAAAAGAGCGGGCGACGAAGCCGCTGTAAAGCCTGTAGCTGAGAGCGAAAATAACGAGGACGACCAACGCGACTGTAAGCAAATCCATCGCGGCTACCCGACATCAGCGCCCGCGAGAAGCGTCTTTCTCTGTGACGCGCCAGAGATAGAGCGTATGATCCCAGCCGGAGCGATCCTTGATGGACTCGGTCTTTGCCGGCTGCCAGTCCCCCATGTCAAAATCATGCGACACCACGCGGGAACCGGACTTCATTTGCTTCCAGATATTGGGCCGGATCATCAGGTTGACCTCGGGGAGCAGATACATGGTCAGCACGGAAACCTGCGATAAGTCCACCGTTCTAATGTCCTGCTGGCGGATCTCCACCAGATTTCCCACCCCTTCTTTGCGGATATTTTCCCGCGACTCCTTTATGCGGTCCGGATCGATCTCAAAACCGATCGCTTTAACGCCGTATTTCTTGGCCGCAGTAATGACGATCCTGCCGTCGCCGGAACCCAAATCATAGACTACGTCGCCTTTCTTCACCTGAGCCAATTCCAGCATCCGATCCACAACCTCTTGCGGCGTCGGCACATAGGGGACGATCTTCCCCTCCTGGGCCTGGGCCACTCTCACTTCAGTGCCGCTCTCCGGCCAGTTCGATTGAAAAGCAACCCAGCCGGCAATCACCCAACACAGAGCCAGTAGAAACCGCCGTTGTCGGTTCACAGTTTTAAACCTCCTTTGCCGTGGATGATGAAGACGTTGCAGGGAAACTACCCGAACAGCATCTGGCGTGTCAACCCATCCGACGCCCCGCCCACCCCTCGGCCTCACTCAGGGTCACGGTGAGCAAGGTCGAACCGTCAAGAAGCCGGTGTTCAGGCGACGTCTTGCTCCGCCTTGACCGCGCCCCGCAAGCGTTGCGGTATCGCGAAGGTAAACCGGCTCCCTTGCCCTTCGTTGCTGTCCACCCATATTTTTCCGCCATGGAGCTCGACGATTTCCTTCGCAATGGTAAGCCCCAGACCGGTGCTGCTGACCCCTTGCGGGGAGGCCAGGCTGACTTGTTCGAACTTTTCAAAGATCCTTTCTTGGTCCTGCTTGGGTATGCCGATTCCGGAATCCTGGACGCCGACGGCCACGCCGGGCTCCTCGGCCGTCCCGGGAGCCGGCTGCCGCGAATCTATCTCTACCTTTACGCTGATCTTGCCTCCCTCCGGGGTGAACTTGATCGCGTTGCCAAGAAGGTTGGTCACCACCTGGGTCAAGCGGTCGGGGTCCGCCAGCATCGGGACCGACTCCTTGGGATACGCCTCGTCGATAGCTACGCCCTTACCCTCAGCCCAGCTTCGGACCGTTTCCACGACATGGTGCACCATGTCCTTGAGCTCGAACGACACCGGCCGCAATTCTATCTTTCCGGCTTCCAGCTTGGCGACGTCCAAAAGGTCGTTGACGAGACGCGAGAGGCGGCCGATATTGCGCTGGGCGATGGATAGAAACTTCTCCTGCTCGGGTGTGACCTCGCCGATCTCTTTGCCCAGAAGCAACGCCAGGGATTCCTGGATAGACAGCAGAGGCGTGCGCAGCTCGTGAGAAACATGGGAGACGAATTTGGATTTCGCTTCGTCCAATTGTTTTTGCTTGGTAATGTCGCTCAGCACCGACACCATGCCGACAGTCTTGCCGTCCTCATTCTCGATGACCGCAGTGCTCGCCTGCACGATTCTTTGAGTCTCCGCGTCGGAGCTTTTCACCTCAATCTCTTTGGTGACATGATCGGCGCCATCGCGCAGCGGCCCTTTAGCCATGGCCAAAGTGTGTTGGCCCTTCACCAGCTCGGGGACGGGAACGCCTTTCGCGCCGGAGTGATTCAATCCGAGAAGCTTTTCCGCCGCCGGGTTCATAAACTGGATCCTGCCGTCTCCATCCACAACCACCAGCCCCTCGCCGATGCTCCTGATGATGCTATCCACCCGTTCCTTCTCGTCCAGCGCCCTCTTCTTCTCGTGTTCGATGACCGCGGTTTCTTCCTTGAGCCGCCGGGCGAGCTCCTCCTTGAACTGATCCCGAATACGGCGCAGCTCCTCCAGCTCCTCGACCGGAACGTCGACCTGCCCGGATTTCTTCGGCCCCCGCTTTTCTTCCAGGGCCGCGAAGGCCTGGTCGAAGCCTTTTTCCCCGATCCCCAGGGCGCCGATCCTTTCCCGTAAAGGCTCCAGGAGCCTTTCGCGGCTCTCTTTTCCCCGTAAAAATTTTCCCACGACCCTGGCCAGCGAGGCGGTGTCGCCGCCGCTATCCTGAAAGGTTTTGGTTATCAATTCCAACTTGACTTCGTCGGCGCACTGCTCCAGCCTTGACACGAGTTCTTCAACGGACACCTTAAAGTCGGTCGGAACATCGGGACCCTCGACGGCCTTCTTGAATTCCCTCGCGAACCGAGAGATCCGGGGTGAGAAATCCTTACCCTCCTGAATCATAGGCCGAGCCAAATGCTCCTGGAGAAATTTTCCCAGATCTTCGACGATGCGTTTCAGGGACTCGAGATCGTCCGCCTGGCGCACCACCTCTCTCGCAACCAGCTCCGGTTTCTTTTCCACCTCGTAGGCAAGCCGCTCGAGATCGATAGTGAGCTCGACTTTCTCCCCGGCGCCTTTGATCAGATGGTCGACCAGCTCCTCTACGCGCTCTATTCTGCGCCCTTTCCCCTTGGCTGCCGCCCCCTCCTTTTTGGCCCCCTCACCCTCTCCGCCCTCCCCCTCACCTTTCCCACCCTCTCCTCTATCTCCACCTTCGCCCTGGCCGATCTCCGACTTTTTGACTACCGCCTCCTCTTCCTTAACAATCTGGATGCGGGCTGTCCCCAGGCGTATATGCCGCAGATTCGTCTCTTCGAGCACCTTCCTCAAGCCGCCCATCTGCTCGAGCGTTTTTGCCGGCGTAGCGATCAACTTGAGGAATGAGCTTGTCTCGTCTTCGGTGGTCCCCTGATCAAAGGTCAGACTCTCTATACGGAGCCGGTGCGTTTCACGCAGCAACTCGGCAACTCCGGTCTTCTTGCTGTCCAAGGCATGATCGTTGACAATCAGCCGCCCTCCCACAAACGCCATGGTTAAATTCGGCTCCGAACTCAAAGCAACCTCGAGCCTGGCTACCAGGTTGCGGATCGCCAGCTGCGAGGCCGGATGCTTGTCGGAATACAAGCGGTACTGGCTCAGCACGAAGCCGAAAAACTTTACGATCTCGGCGTATCGTGTCGCTTTCTCAGCCGACTGCATTTCCACTATCGTCCCCCGCGCTCCGCTGGAAACCAAAATTTAAAGGCCGAGCCCTTGCCCACCTCGCTGCTTATCTCGATCCCGCCGCCGAGCAGCTCCAGAGTCTTCTTTACGTTCCGCAGCCCCAAACCCATCCCGCCGTAAAGCCTGGTGTGCGAGCTGTCGATCTGGTGGAAGGGGTCGAAAATAACCGTGTACCGGTCTCTGGGGATACCGATCCCGGTATCCGCCACTACGCAATGCACCATCCGCCGCTCCGGAGAATAGGATATGCGGACAGTGACGCTTCCTTGTTCGGTAAATTTGATGGCATTATCGATCAGGTTGCGGAATACCTTGGTGATCTTGCTACGGTCGGTAAACAGCGGCGGCGCCTTCGGGTCGATCTCCCAGATGAGGTCCAGCTTCTTGTGCCTTGCCTCATCGCCCAGTATCTCGACCATCGCCTCTCGGATATGATCCGCGGTGAACGGGTCTGGATAGACGTTTGCCGCGCCTGCCTCGAGCTGCGACACGTCGATCGCGTTCTCCACCTGGAAGAGCAGGCCGGCGCCGCTGCGGCGTACGGTCTGGAGGCTGTCCTTTTGCTTTTCGTTCATCTCGCCGAAGATCCCATCCATTAAAATTTCCACGTTACCGAGAATAACCGTAACCGGTGTGCGCAGCTCGTGAGAGATGACACTGAGCAGCCGGTCCTTGATCCCGTCTGACTCCTCCAGGCGCAGGGTCAGTTTGGTAAGGTCATCGACGTTGCCCTTCAGGGCTGAGAAGAGCCGAGAATTCTCAATCGTGATGCCGATGATCCTGCCCATCGCGGCGAGGAGCTGGATCTCGTGTTCTCTGAACCGTCCCCGCTTCGAGCTGGCCACGGCAAGGGTACCGATGACTCCCTCTCGAGCCAGGAGAGGCACGCCGAGCAGAGAATTGATTCCTTCCTTTCTCAGGTGGAGATAGGCGCATGAGGCATCTGTCTGAATATTGTCCCATAAAACCGGCCCCCTGGTGCGGACGATTTTACCGGAACTCCTTTCGCCCAATTTGATCTTGGCGTATTTCTCCCCGTATTCATCCGGAAACCCCTTGTGGCTCATGAGCTCGAGCTCTCCGGTAGCAGGGTTGAGCAGCCTGATATTGCCGTGCCTGAGACTCAACACCTCCAGCACTTTCTCGAGCGCGCTGTCATAGATCCGGGAGGAGTTCCGTACGATGGTGAGAAGGTCGGCCAAAGCCGACAATGCCGAGTAGCCTGTCAAGCCGACGCCGTTGGGTATTCTAGCCAGTTTTGCTACCGCCATGTTGGACCCCTTAAGCTACTTATATAGAGAGCAGCCTGTGCAATATCTGTTCCGCCGGGAGAAAATCGGCCTATCATAAAAAAACCGTTTATAAATCAGGCATTTCACCCCGCTCCCCAGTTTTGCTGGCGGTCCCCCCGCCTGTCGAAATAGGCGTTCATTGTACCGTGATGTCAAATTATGTCAAACTGTGTTGAATTAGGGTGCGCCTTGGCGTCCCGGGCTGAGGAAAACGGGGACGGAGGTCAAGCCGGCGCCATGCAGCAGAATTCAGCCCCTAAACGCGGTCATATAGGGAAGCCTGACGGCCACTTTCCTCACTTTGTCCAGGTTGGCATGCAGCATGGCGGTAGAATCCCAGGAGCCCGATATCAAGGCGTTCCGGTAGGTGCCGGGAATGTCAAAACGGACTTGGCGCTCGCCAAAGGAAAGCCCCTTGGCTTCGAGATCCAGCGAAAAAACGGTTTGAGGCCTGCTCTCCGCCAGCCTCATCAGCTCTTCTATCTCGGCCGAACCGAGTGTCACGGTGGGGACGCCCATCATGACGCAATTGCCGGCGAAGATGGCGGCAAACGATTCACCCACGATCGCGTGGATGCCGAAACGGTAGAGGGCCTGCGGGGCATGCTCTCTCGAGGAGCCGCAGCCAAAATTCCTGTTGACAAAAAGGATCGAAGCGCCCTTGTGCTTTGGATCATTGAGGGGATGGGGCCTGGGCTTGCCCGCGGCATCGAATCTCTCGTCGAAAAACGGATACTCGCCCATGCGCGCGAAGGTCACCTCCTTCAGATAGCGCGCCGGAATGATTCGGTCCGTGTCGATATCGTTGCCTCGGACCGCAACGGCCCTTCCAGTTACCTTCACTATCTTTGTATCTGCACTCATTTGAGATACTCCCGCACATCGACGATCTTGCCGCTCAAGGCCGCCGCTGCCACCATCGCCGGGCTCATGAGAATGGTGCGCCCGCCCGGGCTGCCCTGCCGCCCGATGAAATTCCGGTTGGAGGAAGAGGCGCAAATTTCCCTTCCTTGCAGTTTGTCCGGATTCATGGCGAGACACATCGAGCAACCGGCCTCTCTCCATTCGAAACCGGCCTGCGTAAAAATGCGGTCCAATCCTTCTTTCTCCGCCAAGGCCTTGACCGCGGCCGAGCCGGGAACAACGAGCGCGCGCACGCCGGACCGAACCCTTCTCCCTTTGGCTATTCGTGCGGCCGCGCGCAGATCGCTCAGGCGCGAATTCGTGCAGGAGCCGATAAAGGCCACGTCGACCGGCGTGCCCAAGATGGGTTTTCCCGGCTGCCAGCCCATGTGCTCGTAGGCCTTCCTCGCCCCTTCCGGATCGGCAAACTCTTCTGGCAGAGGGAGCTTTTCCGAGATGCCCACCGCCTGCCCGGGATTGATCCCCCAGGTCACTGTCGGCTCGATCTCCGAACCCTTGATCTCCACAACATCGTCATAGCGCGCGTTCGGGTCTGAGGCCACCGATTTCCAGTAGGCGACAGCCCGCTCAAAGTCCGCGCCCTTGGGAGCAAACT
>MGSR01000025.1:0-1954 GCA_001798565.1 Deltaproteobacteria bacterium RIFCSPLOWO2_12_FULL_60_16 | reverse complement strand
ACCGGCGGATGATGTTCAGGATCACATCTTTCGCGTAGACGCCCTCCGCAAGGGTTCCACTGACGTTGATTCTGCGCACCTTGAGCTTGTCCATCGCCAGGCTCTGCGTGGCCAGCACGTCCCGCACCTGGCTCGTCCCGATGCCGAAGGCGAGCGTCCCGAACGCGCCGTGGGTGCTGGTGTGGCTGTCTCCGCAGGCCAGTGTCATGCCCGGCTGCGTCAACCCGAGCTGGGGGCCGATCACGTGAACGATGCCCTGCTTATCGCTGTCCAATCCGAAGAATTCGACCCCGAATTGCGCGACATTCTTTTCCAGCGCCTGGGTCAGCTCCTCCGCCTGGGAATCCAGGAACGGACGGGCCCGCATGTCCGTGGGCACTATGTGGTCGACTGTAGCGAAGGTCCGCTCCGGAAAGGCGATCTTCAAACCTTTCTCCCGCAGCATGTCAAAAGCCGGGGCGGTGGTAATTTCGTGAATTAAATGGAGGCCGATAAAAAGCTGGGTCTGACCGGTCGGCAGAATCTCAATAGTATGCGATTGCCAAATTTTATCGTAAAGCGTTCGCCCTGAATTCTGAGCCATCGTCAATTATCTCCCAAAACGAAATCATACCTGCCCGTTTGCGGCAGTTCAAGGCCTTCCGCCAGCAGCGCTCACCGCCGAAGGCGTCTCTCAAGATCGATGCAATAGAGTCCGGATACGCTGTACCGTTGATACGCTTGAACCTACACGTCTGGTGCATCGATCTTTCGATCCACCTCCGGCGGTTCACTCCAAGACCAAGAGCGAGGGGCCTGGCGGAGCGATCCGAAAGCACCAGACGCGGAGGTTCGGATTAACCACTGCACTATTGCTTTCGGGGAGCGAGTCAGGTCCCGAGCGAACCCATTGCTTTGGGCGCGCGAAGCAGGCCCCCGAGCGGAACTTCCCGGCGACGAGACGCTGGAGCGACGCGGGCTTCTTTACTTATAGATCCACTTCCCCGGATCCCTGGCGTACTCGTCATAAGAGCCGGCGCTTGTGATCCCCGGTATCTGCGGAATCCAGTCTTCCTTTAGAAGCTCATCCGGATCGCCGTATGTGGCGGCCAGCTTGCGCAACTCCGGATCGTCCAGGGCGGTCAGCCGGCCCTCTCGAATGACCACATGCTCCCTGCCGTCTCTGGCGGTCACCGTCAAAGTAGGCAACAGCAAATGAATATGGAGGTGGCCGTACAGCAGGCCGCGCTCGCCGGCCCATTTCTCCTCCGGCGCGCGCCAGAGAGTGCCGAATCCCATGTGGATGACGCCGGAGCGGCGCCGCTCCCATTCAAAGCCGCCTGAGGAGTGGCGCTCGATGCCGCTCGGCCTGAGGATCTTGGGGTTCGTCCCGATCGCGGCTTCCCAGAGATAGAACAGCCCGGGCCGGGGAAAGCACGGGTATTGGGTTCGCTTGCTCTCCTCGAGCAGATCGCGCCAGGCGTCTCCATACGCCGCCCCACCCGCCACCTTGACTATTTGGCCGGCCTCCAACTCGACCTTGACCCGCGGAAAGGCCCTGGAAAAGTGGCTTGTCGTTCCGGCAACGACGCCGGCCGCATTTTCCTTGGCGATAAGAGGGGGCACCGGATGACTGAATAGATGGCCGTTGCGCGGCGTGGCCGAGAAGCCGTAGCGAGTGCCGTCATAGTACTCGTCCCAGTAGGTCCAGGAGATATCGGTCCCTTCGGGATCGATGAGCCGCGCCCTGCCGCCGCGTCCCCGCTCCCAGATCGGATCCCAGGTCTTTTTGTTGATGAGCAGGTGAAGATCCAGGGGGTAGGTCGTCGAGCGCTGCAAAAAATGCTCGGTTCGCAGCCAGGGGATTTGCTCGTAGCGGTGCGCGCTCTTCGGAACCGGGCCCCCTTTTCCGTGAATCAGCAGATCGTAGCCGCGCCGCGCGGCAAATTCCTCGACGAAGGGCAACCCCTCCCAG
>MGSR01000024.1:15427-18109 GCA_001798565.1 Deltaproteobacteria bacterium RIFCSPLOWO2_12_FULL_60_16 | reverse complement strand
GCGAAGACTCGAAACTGCACCACCTTGGCGGGGATGAACTCGAAAAGCTCGGCCAGAGACTCCTTTTCGATCCCGCCCGTGGAAGGGTCGAAGATATGGATCTGCTTCTTGCCCATGGCGAAGGGGCTCTCGGGCCGCGGGTCCTGGGTCGCCATGTCTACCCGGAACACCAGGTCGCGGGCGGAGGCAGGCAACGCCGCCCGGATGCGCTTCTCCCAATCGGCATCCTGGATGAGCGCGACGCCATAGCGCAGCTCGTTTAAAGAGAGGGTTCGGTCGAAAGCCATCTTCCATTTGATATCACGGTCCAGGATCCTTCCCCACTCGCGCGCGAGCGACGAGTTTGGCGCTTTGCCGCGGCGCCAGCGCGAGACCTCCTCGAGCAGGGACCAGTCGGTGAGATGAAGGTACTCCGACATGCGCTCCAGCGGGTTTCCGGGAAAGAGCGCCTTCATGGTCTCGGGAAAGATCTCCCTCAGATGGAGGTCGATGGCGCGGGTGGTGCGGTGGTAATAGACGTTGGTGTAAAGGTAGAGCCGGGCGTTTAAAAACATCGTCAGCGCCGCGTTGCCGGCCTTGTGCAGAGTCAGCCCTTTGGGAGAAAAGAAGGTGTAATGCATCAGCCGCTCTCTGTCGATGGGTCCCACCGCCACGCCGCACATGTAAGAGTCCCTCGAGACGTAGTCGAGGTTGTCGAAGGTGAAGATCCCGCCGGTCAGGGGCTGCAACAGCCTCACCCATGTGGGCTTTCGGTGGTCTTCTTTGCCGTTCTTCTTGATGGGAAAGGCGATATCCTCAGGGCGCAGCTCCTCGCCGAGGGCAAAGGGGCCGCTGGGGCTGCGGCGCAGCTGGGCGATGCGCTCACCCAGCTGCTCCTGGATGATGGTCTGGCCGATATCCTCGTGGGTGATGCCAAAATCCGCTAAAAAATTGTCGTCGAAAAAGTGGCCGAAAGGACCGTGGCCGACGTCGTGCAGCAGCCCCGTTATCCTCATGTACTCTTCGATAAAAGGGGCCGAGGGACAGTCGTTGCCCAGCACCCGTCGCAGTGACGGATAGAGGTGCTTGGCGAACTCGCCGGCGAGGTGCATGGCCCCGAGGGAGTGCTGGAACCGGCTGTGCTCCGCCGAGGGAAAGACCCAGCGGGCGCTCTGAAGCTGGTAGATATAGCGGAGCCTTTGCACCCAAGGGGAATCCAGGATCTCCTTCTCCGTGACCTCGCCCTTTTTTTGCGGCACCGTGAAGGGAATATAGCGGTGGATGGGATCCGCCACCAGGGCGATCCCTTCGTATTCGCTCTCGATGGGCTGCGCCATTTTCCTTTAGAGCTCGAAGATCACCTGGGCCGTCCACTGATCGCCGGTCTTTTCCATGCGGCTTTTGTCGTGGACCACGGAGCGGAACTCGCGCTGCATCTCGTGGCGGTCGGGATCGTATTTTTCCCCGCTCACCTCGCCTCGGACATACGTTTCCTTGGCCTCCAGGACTTTGAACTCTTTCAGCACGTATCCGCTTCCCTGGTAGAGGTAGAGGAGCTCGCGCATCCAGTTGACCATGAGGTCGTCGCGGTCCACCCCCTCCACCACCAGTGGCAACTGGTCGCGCACCTCGACCTTCTCGACATCGGTCATCAGGTCGAAGAGGGCGTAGGCGGAGTTGGCGAACAGCTCTGCCTGGCTCTTGCCGAAGACCTTGATGGCCAACTCCGAGGAACGGGTCAAAATTCGATATCTCTTCGGGCTATCCATGGTCCGGTGGGGGTGAGGTGTCCTTTTCTGAGGCCTTTATCGCCTCTCCGTCCAGGATCGAGATCGATCCGTTGAAGTCTTGGTCCAGCCTTTCTCGAATCCGCGGGTTGTCGTAACAGCCGGTGCAACTGATGATGTCCAGCGGCTCCAATAGTTTCAGGTAGTGGAGCGTCGCCCCGTCTTCTTTGGGGTCTTTGAGGAAGCTCCACTCCGTGCGGCCCGTGTGCAGCAGGTAATAATCCACCCGGTATCCCTTTTGGGTGTGCGTGGTCTCCCGTACCTCCCTGCCGCAGTGGAAGCACTCCATATGGAATAGATTTATACCCGATTGATGAGGCTGGCTGCAAAGCCTGCTCCGAATCCGTTGTCGATGTTCACTACCGTGACACCTGCCGCGCACGAGTTGAGCATGCCCAAAAGGGCGGCGATGCCCTGGAAGCTCGCCCCATAGCCGACGCTGGTCGGGACCGCTATGACCGGCTTATCCACCATGCCGGCGACCACGCTGGGCAGGGCCCCTTCCATGCCGGCGACCACGATCAGGACAGAGGCGGCCAAGAGCCGCGCGCGGTTTTCCAGCAGCCGGTGGATGCCGGCGACGCCTACGTCAAAGAGCCGTTCCACCCGGTTGCCCATCATCTCCGCCGTCAGCGCCGCCTCCTCGGCCACCGGGATGTCCGAAGTGCCGGCGCAGACGATCAGAATGGAACCGCGGCCGTAGCGGCGGATCGGTCTCGCGCTCCAGGTGGCCGCCCGTGCCCGGACATGGTAGCGGAGCCCCCGCACCTTTCCCCTGAGCTGGGCCATCTTTGCCGCCGATAGCCGGGTGATCAGCACGTTTGCCCGCCGTTTTATCAGCGCGCGCGCGATGGCGGCAATCTGTGCAGGCTCCTTCCCTTCGCCCATGACGACTTCCGGAAAGCCCTGGCGGAGC
>MGSR01000024.1:8836-15403 GCA_001798565.1 Deltaproteobacteria bacterium RIFCSPLOWO2_12_FULL_60_16 | reverse complement strand
AAACCGAGATCCTCGAACGGGAGATGGCTGAGCCTCTGCAGGGCCTGCTGGACGCTCACGCGGCCGCGGCGCACCGCCTCCAGAAGGCGGGTCAACACCTCTGCGTCCATCTACCTGGGGCCCGCCCTTTCCGTTCCGCGCCTGAGCCTGTGTGCGTCAACGTTTGGCATCTGCTGCGAAAGTCGAGGTCAGCGTCTGTCTCTGAAGTGATCGAAACCTGCGGTCGATAGGGCTTGGGGCCGCCCGCGGCGATTGATAACCGTTATCCCCTCGCGGGCCGGGACGCACGTACCGATTCGGGCCACCGGTACCGTGAGCCGCCGCCCAATTGTTTCCAGCCGGCTTCGATCCCGCCGGCGCAGAGAAAAAAGCAGCTCGTAATCCTCGCCTCCAGTAAGCGCGTAGAGCAGCCCCTTTTTTCCAGCCGCCGTTCGATAGGCGCGCGACAGCGGCAGGGCCTCCTCCCAGATGACCGCGCCGACACGGCTTGCTTTACAGACGTGGGTCAAGTCTTGCAGCAGGCCGTCGCTCACGTCGATCATCGCCCGCGCGATCCCGGCGCGCGCCAGTGTGGCTCCCGCCGTGAGGCGGGGGCTGGGAAATCGGTGGCGAGAGATGAGATAGGCATGGTTGCGGTTGCCGGCCCGGGCGCCTCTTTCCTTCAGCAGCTTCATTCCCAGGGCCGAGTCCCCGAGAGTTCCAGTGACATAGAGGTCATCCCCCGCCTTCGCGCCCCCTCTCGTAACCGGTCGCTGCGCAGAGTGGCCGACCACGCAGGCGTTGATGAAAAATCGCGTCGAAGCGCTCGTGTCCCCTCCCACCAAAGCGACGCCGCTTCGAGAGGCCAAGACCCTGATGCCGCGGTAAAATTGTTCTACATCCTCGACCCGGAAGTCAACCGGGATGCCCAGGGATAAAATCAGGTAGGCCGGGCTTGCCCCCATGGCCGCGAGGTCGCTCAGGTTGACCGCCAGGGTCTTGTAGCCCAGGGCGTAAAAGGAGGTCCATTTCAGATTAAAGTGGATGCCCTCGATGAGGAGGTCCGACGTGATAAGAAAGGTCCGATTCCTGCAGTCCAGCCACGCGGCGTCGTCGCCGATCCCGATACGCACCCCTCGACCCCTCGGGGTGGCCTGACGGATCCTCTCGATCAGGCCGAACTCACCTAGCTCCTTGAGCTGCATTTAGGCCCTGAGCGGAACGACCCTTTCCCTGCGGACCTTTTCGAGCGGCCTCGCTCTGTGCCTTTGCTGCCCGCGTTTTCTCGCTCTGGACCTTCCGGCACGGAGCGCGTCAGAGCTTCTCTCGCGGATCTTGTCAAGCAGCGCGAACTTCAAGACGTCCGACATATTCTTCACCGGGATCAGCCGGAGCTTGCGCCGCAGCGGTTTGGGGATCTCCTCGAGATCTTTCTGATTCCTGTCGGGCACGATGATGGTCATGATTCCCGCCCGGAAGGCCGCCAGGCATTTTTCCTTAAGGCCGCCGACGGGCAGCACTCTGCCCCGCAGAGTAATCTCTCCGGTCATCGCCACGTCCCGACTCACGGGCCGCTTGGTCAGGGCGGAGATCAGGGCCGCGGCCATGGTGATTCCGGCCGATGGACCGTCCTTCGGGATGGCGCCCGCGGGAACATGGATGTGAATGTCCAGCTTCTGATAGAAATCCTCCTCGATCCCCAGCTTCTTGGCGTGGGAGCGGGCATAGCTCACCGCAGCCTGCGCGGACTCCTTCATCACTTCGCCCAACTGGCCGGTGAGAGTGAGGTTTCCCCGTCCCTTGGAGAGCGAGGCCTCTACGTAGAGGACCTCTCCCCCCGCGCTGGTCCAGGCCAGGCCGGTCGCGACACCGACCTCGTGCTTTTCCTGCTCCGCCTCGGGCAGGAATTTTGGCGGCCCCAGGAACAGGTGCAGGTTGGCGCGCGTCACGCGGGTCGGATCTTTTTTTCCTTCGGCTATCTTGCGCGCCACCTTCCGGCAGATAGAGGCGATCTCTCGTTCGAGATTTCTCAGCCCGGCCTCTTTGGTGTACTGCGCGATGATGCGCAACACCGCGTCATCCGAGATCTCCAGGTGGCCCTTGGAGATGCCGTTGTCCTCCAGTTGTCTGGGGATCAAGAACTTGCGGGCGATCTCGAGCTTCTCTTCGTTGGTGTAGCCGGAGAGCTGCAGGACCTCCATGCGGTCCGCCAGGGCCGCCGGCACCGGATCGAGCAGATTGGCCGTGCAGATAAACAGGACGTTGGAGAGATCGAAGGGCAGATTCAAGTAGTGGTCGCTGAAGGCGTGGTTCTGTTCCGGATCCAACACCTCCAGGAGCGCCGCGGACGGATCGCCGCGGAAATCCGCTCCCACCTTGTCGATCTCATCGAGCATAAAAACGGGGTTGTTCGAGCCGGCCTGCTTGACGCCCTGGACGATCCTGCCCGGCAGCGCGCCGACGTAGGTCCGCCGGTGGCCGCGGATCTCCGCCTCGTCGCGGATTCCGCCGAGCGAGATCCGGGCGAAATTTCTCCCGAGGGCGCGGGCGATCGATTTTCCCAGAGAAGTTTTGCCCACTCCGGGGGGTCCGACGAAGCAGAGAATCGGGCCCTTGATCTTGCGCCGGAGTTTGTTGACAGCGAGGTATTCCAGAATCCGTTCCTTGATCTTTTCCAGATTGTAGTGGTCCTCGTCGAGGACCTCCTTGGCCTTTTGGATGTTCAGGTTGTCTTTGGTCCTTTTGCTCCAGGGCAGTTCCACGAGCCAATCGAGGTAGGTGCGCACAAGAGAGGACTCGGAGGATTCCGGGTGCATCTGCTCCAGCCGCTTGAGTTGCTTGTCGGCCTCCCGCTTTACTTCCAAAGGCATCTTGGCCTTCTCGATCTGTTTTTTCAGCTCGTTGAGCTCTTCGGTCCGTTCGTCGCCCTCGCCCAGCTCCTGCTGGATCTGTTTGAGTTGCTCGCGCAGGAAATAGTCCCGTTGGGTCTTGCTCATCTCCTCCTTGGCCTGATTCTGGATGCGCGCCTGTACGGTCGAGAGCTCGAGCTCGCGGCTCAGGAGCTCGTTGACCTTTTTCAGTCGAGCCACCGGCTCGAAGATTTCCAGAATCGCCTGGCTCTCCTCGATTTTAAGGCGCAGGTTGGAAGCCACCAGGTCGGCTAACACTCCGGGATCGCTGATGTTGTCCGTCACCATCACGATCTCCGGGGGGAGGTTCTTGAGGTTCAAGATCTGCTCGATCTTTTCCTTGACATTGCGCATCAAGGCCTCGACCTCGATCGATGCCTCTTGCAGGGCGGCCTCGAGCACCTTGCGGATTTTTACCTCGAAGAAGGGCCTCTCGTGCAGATAACTCTCGATCTCTCCTTTGGAGAGGCCCTGCACCAGGATCTTGACCCGGCCATCGGCCAGCTTGAGCATGCGCATGATGGAGGCCACGGTCCCTACGTGGTAGATGTCGTTGGGAGTGGGATTATCCTCGGCGGAGTTCTTCTGCGCCACCAGGAAGATCAGCCGGTCTCGGGACAGGGCCTCTTCGACCGCGCGGATCGAGACATCCCTGCCGACGAAGAGCGGGAGCATCATATAGGGATAGATCACGATGTCCCGAATAGGCAGGAGCGGGAGCACATCGGGGATCTCCACCTGGGATTCTTTTCCCGTTTGGCCCTCAACGTTCCATTGCGCTTCGCTCATAGTTATTCAATTCCCCTCTTGACGCTACAGTTAATCACATCTACGGCTGGGGTCAACAAAAATCTTCCCGCCCGAAGACCAGGCAGCGGCGCAAGCGAGGATGAGACGCCGAAAGGCCATGGCGTCGGCAACGGTCGTGGAAGCGATCGGCTTCAGCCGAATATCTGCTTGACCTTGTCAAAGAAGCCTTTCGAGAGAGGGTTGACGTCTTCTCCCCCAAGCGCCGCGAACTCTTTCAACAGCTCTTTCTGCCGCGCCGTGAGATGGGAGGGAGTCTCCACCGCCACCTTCACGTGCTGGTCTCCCTGGTGGTATCCCTGAACGTCTCGGACCCCCTTGCCCTTTAAGCGAAAGACTTTCCCCGATTGGGTTCCCGACGGGATCTTCATCTTGACCTTTCCTTCCAGGGTGGGCACGTCGATTTCCGTGCCCAACGCCGCCTGGGCAAAACTGATCGGCACTTCGCAGATGATATCCAACCCGTCACGGACGAAGAGAGGATGCGGTTCGACCTGGATGACTACGTAGAGATCTCCCGGGGCTCCGCCCGCGGCGCCCCCTTCGCCTTCCCCCCTAAGCTTGAGCCGAGAGCCGCTGTCCACCCCGGGTGGGATTTTCACGCTCAGGGTGTGAAGCCTTCGCACATAACCGGCGCCGCTGCAGGAAGCGCAGGGATCGGTGATGATCGTTCCTTGGCCGCGGCACTGGTTGCAAGTCCGAGAGACGTTGAAGAAACCCTGCTGAAAGCTCACCTGTCCCTGGCCGCGGCAGGTGGGACAGGCCCGCGGCGAGGAGCCGGGCTTGGAGCCGCTCCCGTGGCACGTGTCGCACGGCCCCTGTCGGGGGATCTTGATTTTTTTTTCGGCCCCGAAGACCGCCTCTTCAAAATTGAGGGTCAGGTTGTAGCGAAGATCGTTCCCTCGTACCCGGCCGCGCCGCTTGGCGGCGCCGGCGCCGAAGAACTCTCCGAAGATATCGCCGAAGATATCCTCGAAGCCGGACGAGAAATCGAACCCGCCCCGGAACGGGCCCTCCGTCCCGAACGCCGCGTGGCCGAACTGATCGTACTGGGCCCGCTTTTCAGAGTCCGTGAGAACTTGATAGGCCTCTGAAATCTCCTTGAACTTTTCTTCCGCCTGTTTGTCCCCCGGGTTCCGGTCGGGATGGTATTTCAGAGCCAGCTTCCGGTAGGCCTTCTTGATCTCCTCTTCGCCGGCCGTGCGGCCGAGCCCTAAAAGCTCGTAATAGTCCTTTTTGCCGTTCAACCGTCAACCCCTTGTGAGTCTTGTCTCCTTATATGACAGGAAGGCCCCTGTCCCCAACGCGCGGGGAGCAGGGGCCTTCCACAGGAGAAGATAGAATTTGGATTTCCTCTGTCCTTCTCTACTCCTTAACCTCCGTGAAATCCGCATCCACCACATCTTCTTTTTTCTTTCCCGTCCCGTCCGTTGTCTGGCCCTGCTGGCTGGCCGAGGATTGCTGCTGCGCCGCGGCTTGCTGCTGCGATGCCTTGGCGTACATCGCCTCCGCCAGCTTGTGGGAGGAATGGCTGAGCTCGTCCGCCGCCGAGCGGAGGGTTTGGGCATCCTGACCCTCCAGCGCCTTTTTGGCCTTCTCCAACGCCGCTTCGATGTCTTGCTTGACCGCGCCGTCCAACTCCCCGGAGTAGTCCTTGAGGGACTTCTCCGTCGAGTAGATAAGGGTGTCCAGGTGATTGCGGGCCTCCACGACCTCCTTGCGCTTTTTGTCTTCGCCCGCGTGCGCCTCCGCGTCCTTGACCATCTTCTTGATCTCTTCTTCGTTGAGGCCGCTCGACGCGGTGATCTTGATCGACTGCTCCTTTCCGGTCCCCAGATCCTTTGCCGAAACATGGGCGATGCCGTTCGCGTCGATGTCAAAGGTGACTTCGATTTGCGGCATTCCCCTCGGCGCCGGGGGAATGCCCAGCAGATCGAACTGGCCCAAGAGCTTGTTGTTGTTCGCCATCTCCCTCTCGCCTTGAAAGACGCGGATGGAGACGGCATTCTGGTTGTCTTGGGCGGTGGAAAAGGTTTGTCCCTTCCGCGTGGGAATCGTGGTGTTGCGCTCGATCAGCTTGGTGAAGACGCCGCCGAGAGTCTCGATACCGAGGGAAAGGGGAGTCACGTCGAGAAGCAGAACATCTTTTACTTCGCCCTTGAGCACCGCAGCCTGAATTCCCGCCCCGACCGCGACAACCTCATCCGGGTTTACCCCTTTGTGCGGCTCTCTGCCGAAGATCTTTTTTACCCTCTCCTGCACCGCGGGCATCCGCGTCATCCCCCCGACCAAGATGACCTCGTCGATGTCTCGCGGAGTCAAGCCGGCATCCTTTAGCGCTTGCCGACACGGCCCTTCCACCTTATCGATCAGGTCGGCGCACAGCGCCTCCAGTTTGGAGCGCGTCAGCTTCATGTTGAGGTGCTTGGGGCCGTGCTGGTCCGCGGTGATGAACGGCAGGTTGATGTCGGTCTCCATCGATGACGAGAGCTCGCACTTGGCCTTTTCCGCGGCCTCTTTAAGGCGCTGCAAGGCCATCCGGTCCTTGCGCAGATCGATCCCCTGATCCTTCTTGAACTCGTCCGCCAGGTAATCGATTACCCTCTGGTCGAAGTCCTCTCCTCCGAGAAAGGTATCCCCGTTCGTCGCCTTGACCTCAAAGACGCCTTCGCCAAGCTCAAGGATGGAGATGTCGAAGGTGCCTCCGCCGAGATCGAAGACCGCGATCTTTTCGTCTTTCTTTTTGTCCAGCCCGTAGGCCAGAGAGGCGGCCGTAGGCTCATTGATGATTCTCAGCACGTTCAGCCCGGCGATCCGGCCGGCATCCTTAGTCGCCTGTCTCTGGCTGTCGTTGAAGTATGCCGGAACCGTG
>MGSR01000024.1:537-8821 GCA_001798565.1 Deltaproteobacteria bacterium RIFCSPLOWO2_12_FULL_60_16 | reverse complement strand
ACCTTTTCCCCCAGGTAATCCTCCGCCGTCTGCTTCATCTTCTGAAGGATAAAAGCGGAGATCTCCGCCGGGCTGTAGTGCTTGCCCCGGATCTCCACCCAGGCATCGCCGTTTTCGGCGCGGACTATTTTATAGGGCAGCAGGCTCATAGCCTTCTGGACCATCAGGTCGTCGTAGCGCCGGCCGATCAGCCGCTTGACGGCGGAGATTGTGTTCTCGGGATTGGTGATGGCCTGCCGCTTGGCGATCTGCCCCGCCAGTCGCTCGCCGCTGTCCGAGAAAGCGACTACCGAAGGCGTGGTGCGGCTTCCTTCCGCGTTGGCAATCACATTGGGGTCTCCACCCTCCATGATCGCCACGCAGGAGTTGGTTGTTCCAAGATCTATTCCTATCACCTTTGCCATTCTGGATTCTCCTAAAAAGTGCTCTGGACCGACGCCAGAGTTTATTTAATCATCCCTCCCCCCTTTTTCAACCTCCCCGTCTGGCTTTTTTTTCTCCTTAGTTTCCGGAGTCTTGGCTACGCTCACCAGAGACGGCCGGAGCAGGCGATCGAGCAGATAGTAGCCTTTGTGGTGCTCCTCCACGACGGTATTCGGCTCGCATTCTGCGCTTTCCACTTGGGCGATAGCCTCATGTCTTTCCGGGTCGAACGACGCTCCCTTGGCCGAGATCTGGGTCACGCCGTGCTTGCTCAACGCGTCGAGGAACCCTTTGAGGACCATCTCCACTCCTTCGACCAACGGCTTTCCGTTGCCCCCTCCCTTGGCGTGATCGACCGCCCGCTCCAGGTTGTCCAGGACCGGCAGGAGGTCCTTGATCAGGTTCTCGTTGGCGTAACGGAGCGCCTCGCCTTTCTCGCGCGCCATGCGCTTCTTAAAATTTTCGAGTTCGGCAACCTGTCGGAGAAAGCGGTCGTAGTTCTCGCGCGCCTCCGACTCTTTCTTCTCTAATTGCTGCCGGAGCTCATCCGGCTCTGAAGCGGCGCCTTTATTTTCGGCTCCGTGCTCGGATGCCTCCTCGGCCGCTTCGCCGTCGTGTTTCTTGCTCTCGTCTTCCATCTGGCTTGATAGTCCCCCAAATGCGGAGTGGACGTCAATTTAATCACCGGCGCCGCTATTGTCAAGGCGGCTTGCGAAAAAACTCCTTGAATTTCAAAGAGTTTGCGTGTTTTCCAAAAACGTGTTAAAGCTCTTTTTCGACACCGCAAACCATGCGCTCTCCCTGCGTGACCCCGGCTATTGTGCTGCGCTCTTGGCCCTTTGGCGAGTCTGATAAGATTGTCTCTTTCCTTACCGAAAGTCACGGCAAGGTCACCGGCATCGCCAAGGGAGCCGCGCGCTCCCGCAGGAGATTCGTCAACACGCTGGAGCCCTTCTCTCTAGTCAACTTGCGCTTTCAAGACCGGCCTCACAGCACCCTGGCGTTTGTTCAGGCCTGTGATCCGATTCGCTTCTTTAAGGACCTGACTGCGAGCCTGGAGAAGATCGCGTATGCCTCCTACCTCGTGGAGATTGCCGACGGGCTCGCCGGCGAGCGCGAAGAGAACCGGAAACTCTTCGGGCACTTGCGAGAGGGGCTGGTGTTCATCGAAGAGAACGGGCCCTCGCTCTCTTTTCTTACCTTTTTCGAGCTGAGACTGCTGAAGCTTTCCGGATACCAGCCGGTTTTAGAGCACTGCCGGCGCTGCGCAAGGGACTTTCGAGAGAATGCTCAGCCAGGGTGGAGCTTCAGTGCGCGCGACGGCGGTGTCCTTTGCGGGTCCTGTTCCACCCTGAGGAGAGAGACCATCCCGCTGTCCGGCGCCGCCCTGCAGGCCTTGCTGGAGCTTCAGCGGGCGGGCAGTATCCTGCCGCAACACCTCTCTCTTTCCCCGGTCTTAAAGGAGAGCCGACCGGCCCTGCTCCGTTTCCTCCAGTATCAGGCCCGCAAAGAACTCAAATCGGCATTCTTCCTTGATGATTTCCTCTGATCGGGTTTCCCTGGCTTGAAAAAACAGCTGAGACGTCGTATCGAGGAAGGAATTTAGGAGAAAAAAATGGCCAAGGCAAGAAAATTTGTTTACTCCTTCGGCGCCGGCAAGGCCGAGGGTAAGGCAAGCATGCGAGGACTTCTGGGGGGAAAGGGAGCGGGCCTGCATGAAATGACCCGGATCGGTGTTCCCGTACCGCCCGGCTTCACGATCACCACCGAGGTGTGCACTCATTATTACAAGCACCGCCGGCAATACCCCAAGGGTCTGGAGCGGGACGTGTTGAAGGCGCTCAGCCGGATCGAGAAGATCATCGGGAGGGGGTTCGGGGATCCCCTGAATCCGTTGTTGGTTTCCGTCCGGTCCGGCGCGCGCGCATCGATGCCGGGAATGATGGACACGGTCTTGAACCTGGGGCTCAACGACCGGACGGTCCAGGGTCTTGTCGCCCAGATGCAAGATCCGCGCTCCGCCTACGATTGCTACCGTCGCTTCGTGCAGATGTACGGGGATGTGGTTTTGGGACTTAAGCCGAGGGAGAAAGAGGAACGGGATCCCTTCGAAGTGATCCTGGAACGGAAGAAAAAGGCCCGCCGCGTGCGCTTCGATACCGAGCTCAGCGCCGACGATCTCAAAGAGCTGGTGGCCGAGTTCAAAGCCGAAATCAAGGCCAAGCTGGGGAAAGAGTTTCCCGAGGAGCCGCAGGAGCAACTGTGGGGCGCCATCGGCGCCGTGTTCGGCTCGTGGAACAATGACCGCGCGATCGCTTATCGGCAGCTCTATCACATTCCCCACAACTGGGGCACCGCAGTCAATGTGCAAACCATGGTGTTCGGCAACATGGGCGAGCGCTGCGCCACGGGCGTTGCCTTTACGCGCAACTCGGCCACGGGCGAGAAGCGGTTCAACGGGGAATTCCTTGTTAACGCTCAAGGTGAAGATGTGGTAGCGGGTACGCGCACGCCGCGGCCGATCGCGGAGCTGAAGGAGGTCATGCCCAAGGGCTATCGAGAACTGGAACAAATCTGCGGCATCCTGGAGAAACACTACAAGGAGATGCAGGACACGGAGTTTACCATCGAGAATGACCGGCTGTGGCTGCTCCAGACGCGCGCCGGCAAACGGACCGGCTTTGCCGCGGTGCGCATCGCCATGGATATGGTCGAAGAGCGCATCATCTCCAAAGAGCAGGCGTTGCTCCGGATCGAGCCGGATCAGTTGAACCAGCTCCTGCGCCCCATCTTTGACCAGGAGGACAAGGAGCGTGCCGCTAAAGAAGGCCGCATTCTGGCGCGGGGTCTGCCTGCGGGTCCTGGGGCGGCTGCGGGGCGGATCGTCTTTCACGCGGAGGATGCGGAGGCATGGAAAAAGCGGGGCGAGCGGGTAATTCTCTGCCGCGTTGAGACCAGCCCGGATGACATTCGCGGCATGGATGCCGCGCAGGGGATCCTGACTGCCCGGGGCGGCATGACCTCACATGCTGCCCTAGTGGCCAGGCAGATGGGGAAGATCTGCGTGGTCGGATGCGAGGCGGTAAACATCGATTACGCGGGGCGGGAAATGCACATCGACGGGAGCGTTCTAAAGGAAGGAGACTGGATCTCGGTGGATGGGGGCACGGGTGAAGTCATAAAGGGCGAGCTTAAAACGCTACCCTCTGAAGTGCTCCAGGTCCTGATTGGGCGAACTCTGGAGCCGAAGGCTTCGCGCATCTACCAGCAGTTCGCCAGACTGATGAAATGGGCGGACGGGACGCGCAAAATCGGCGTCCGGACGAACACGGACCAGCCCGACCAGGCTCGGGTGGCGATGGCCTTTGGCGCCGAGGGAATCGGACTCTGCCGTACGGAGCATATGTTCTTCGAGGGCAAGCGCATCGACGCTGTCCGCGAAATGATTCTGGCAGAGGACGAGGCCGGCCGCCGCCGCGCGCTGAAAAAGCTGCTGCCCATGCAGAAGGAAGACTTCAAGGGCATCCTCGAGATCATGGGAAGCCTCCCCGTGACCATACGCACCCTGGATCCGCCTCTGCATGAATTTCTCCCCAAGACGGAAGCGGAGATCGTGGAGCTCGCCAGGATCATGAGCATTCCCATCGAGACTCTCAAGAACAAAGTCGATGTCCTGCACGAGTTTAACCCGATGCTGGGTCATCGCGGCTGCCGCTTGGCGATCTCCTATCCGGAAATCACCGAGATGCAGGCTCAGGCGATTTTCGAGGCCGCCTGCGAGCTGCGGCTGGAGGGCAAGAACCCCTTTCCTGAGGTGATGATTCCCCTGGTGAGCTCCCGCCAGGAGCTGCATGCGCAGCGCGAGATTGTCGAGCGGGCCGCCCGAGATGCGATGAAGAGATACGGCGTCAGAGTGCGCTATCTTATAGGCACGATGATCGAGCTGCCCCGCGCCTGCCTGGTGGCCGATGAGATTGCCCAGGAGGCGGAGTTCTTCTCATTCGGAACCAATGACCTCACGCAGACCTGCTTGGGCCTTTCCCGGGACGACGCTGGTAAATTCCTGCCCAGCTATGTGCTGCACGGAATTCTCCCCGAGGATCCTTTTGTCAGCATCGATCGAGACGGCGTTGGCGCGCTGATGCGCCTGGGGGTGCAGAAAGGGCGCAAGGTTCGGCGCGACCTTGAAATCGGGATCTGCGGGGAGCATGGCGGTGACCCGAAATCGGTGGCTTTTTGTCACGAGATCGGCCTGGATTATGTGAGTTGTTCCGCTTATCGCGTTCCGATCGCTAAGCTGGCGGCAGCTCAGGCAGCTTTAAGAAGGTGAAGTCGTCAAAATTTGTAATTTTTTTGGCCGCTCATTCCAAAAGTTGTCTGGAGGAAGATTTCGCTGCAAAAAATCGTTAATGGTGGCAAATTGACAAAAAGGGTCATTTTTAGGATAATTGTGCTCTTCTTTGGGGATTTCTATGGAACCTCGTATTGGCGAGTTTTTGGTTCGAGGGGGCATCGTTACACGGGAACAGCTCAATGCCGCCTTGGAAAAAGAGAAGACCAACGGCTCACATCTTGTCCAGGAGCTGGTCCGGCTGGGATTTACCACCGAGGAGCAGCTCACTGAGTTTCTCGCTAAACAATTCGGTATTGAAAGGGTCGAGTTAGCCGACCTCGACATCCCGGATGCCGTCTTCAACCTGATCCCCCCCGATCTAATCCAGAAGCACCAGATCATTCCCGTCAAGCTTGTCGGCACCGCGCTCACCGTGGCGATGACCGATCCGACCAATCTCATAGCCATCAACGAGATCAAGTTCATTACCGGCTACGGAGTCAAGGCCGCGCTGGCCTCGGCCTCGGCAATCAAGAAGGTCCTGGAAAAACGCTTCGGCTCGGTGAGCTACGACGAGGTGCTCAAAAAATTCGGCGGCAACGAGATGGAGGTGATCCGCGACGATGAAGAGATCAGCCTCAAGGAGCTGCAGGATGCTACCAACGAGGCTCCCGTCGTCACTCTGGTCAACGCCATTCTTTCCGATGCGGCGAAGCGCCTGGCCAGCGACATCCATATCGAGCCCTACGAAAAGGTTTTTCGAATACGTTTTCGCGTGGATGGGGTGCTCCAGGAGATCATGACGCCGCCCCCGAAACTGAAGAACGCCTTGATCTCGCGTCTTAAAGTTATGTCCAACCTGGACATAGCGGAGAGGAGACTCACGCAGGACGGGCGGATCAAGCTGAAGATGGGCGGGAATCAGGAGCTTGATATTCGAGTTTCCGTTCTGCCCACTCTTTTCGGCGAGAAGATAGTCATGCGGCTTTTGGACAAGTCCAATCTTCAACTGGACATGGCCAAGCTCGGCTTTGATCCTGGGGCGCTTAAGGACTTCAAAGAGGCGATTTACAAGCCGTACGGGATGATTTTGATCACCGGTCCAACAGGAAGCGGAAAGTCGACCACCCTTTACTCTGCGCTCTCGGAGCTGAACAAGCCTGACGTCAACATCTCTACCGCTGAGGATCCCGTCGAGTACAATCTGATGGGAATCAATCAGGTGCAGGTGCGCGACGAGATCGGCCTTAACTTTGCGGCCTGCCTGCGCTCCTTCCTGCGCCAGGATCCCGATATCATCATGGTGGGAGAAATTCGCGACCTGGAAACGGCTCAGATCGGCGTCAAAGCGGCGCTCACCGGCCACCTGGTCTTGAGCACCCTCCATACCAACGATGCCCCCTCCACGGTCGATCGGCTCATCAACATGGGCCTGGAGACGTTTCTCCTCACCTCCTCGATCAATCTGATTGTGGCGCAGAGGTTGGTGCGAAAGATCTGTGCGGGCTGCAAGGCGCCGGTGGAGGTCAGCCCGGAGGCGCTAACCAATATCGGCGTCGATCCCGCCGAGGTCAGCATGGGCTTTCCGACGTTTAAAGGCCAGGGTTGCCCCGCCTGTAACCAGACCGGCTATAGAGGACGCATCGCCCTCTACGAAGTGATGGTGCTGCATGAGGCGCTGAAGGAATTGATCCTGAGGGGGGCTTCCGCCGCTGATCTTAAGCGTGAGGCGGTCAAGGCGGGGATGAGCACCCTGAGGATGAGCGCCATCAAGAAAGTCCGCGAGGGGATGACGACTATTGAGGAAACGGTCCGGGTAACGGATTCGGACAAAGGTTTCGGCTCGGTCTTTTCTCTCAGCATTTGATGGGGGCGGCCGGGACACCTGGCGGGCGTCGGCCCCAAAGGCCTATTTAGCCGTGAGTTGTTTTGCTTAGTTCGTAGGAGGACACTTTATGCCAGTCTTTGTTTGGGAAGGGAAAACGGCCCAGGGAAAAATCCTCAAGGGCGAGATGGAAGCCGCAAGCCAGGAGGCGGTTTTCGCCCGGCTGCGAAGCCAGAGGATCCAACCCATACCGGCGCGCGTGCGCGAAAAGGGCAAGGGATTGGAAAAGGAGCTGACCATTCCCGGCTTCGGGGCTAAGGTCACGGCTCACGACGTGATGCTCTTCACGCGCCAGTTCGCCACCATGATCGATGCCGGCCTCCCGATCGTCCAGGGCCTCGATATTTTGGCGCAGCAGTCGGAGAGCAAGACCTTCAGGAACACCATCAAGACGATCAAGCAGGATGTCGAAAGCGGTTTTACCCTGGCCGACGCCTTGAAGAAGCACCCCAAGGTCTTCGATGACCTCTACGTCAACATGGTGGCCGCCGGCGAGGTGGGCGGCGTGCTGAACACCATCCTCAACCGCATTGCCATCTTCATTGAGAAGGCCGCTAAGCTTAAGTCGAAGGTAAAAGGGGCGATGATCTATCCCTGCACGATCGTCGTAGTCGCGGTGGCAGTGGTCACTGTTTTGCTGCTTTTCGTTATCCCCGTTTTTGCCGAGCTTTACGGCGGTATGGGCAAGGCCCTGCCCGCCCCCACGCAGATCACCATCAACATCAGCAACTTTTTTCGCGCCTATTTTATGTACCTGGGCGCCGCGGTTGTCGGCGCCGGCGTTGCTATCAAGATGTACTACAAGACGGAGCACGGAAGATTCAACATCGACGGCTTGATGCTCAAGCTGCCGGTCATGGGAGATCTCATCCGCAAGGTCGCGGTGGCGCGATTTTCGCAGAATATGTCGATTCTCTTAAGCTCGGGCGTGCCCATTTTGGACGGGCTGGCGATTACGGCGAAAACGGCGGGGAACAAGGTGGTGGAAAAGGCGATCATGACCGCCCGCATCAGCATCAGCCAGGGCAGGACGGTGGCCGAGCCCTTGACCGAAAGCAAAATCTTTCCGCCCATGGTTTGCCAGATGGTGGCGATCGGCGAAAATACCGGCGCCCTGGACGCGATGCTCAAAAAAGTCGCGGAATTTTACGAGGATGAGGTCGACACCGCCGTGGCCAACCTGACGGCCCTGATGGAGCCGGTGATCATGGTGGTCCTGGGAGTCATCCTTGGCGGACTGGTGATCTCGATGTACCTGCCGATTTTCCAACTGGGCTCGCTGATCCAATAGTTAAGGATTAGCGCGCAGGCGATCGCACGCCAGCCAAGACCTCGCGGGTGGAGCTTTGAGCGAAGAACAAGAAGAACTGGCAAGAAAAATCAAGTGGCTGCTCTTTTTGAGGGTGGTCATTCTTTCTTTTTTCCTCGGCGCCACGGCGCTCTTCCATTTCTTTAAGGGCGGCGACACCGGCATATTCCGCTCCCTCCAGATGCCGTTGATCGCCGCTTATGTGATTTCCATCAGCTCGGCTCTTGTGCTTCCCTGGGTCAGGAATCTGGTTTTCTTCGCGCACGCTCAGATCGATTTTGATGTCCTGCTCATCACCGGCATCGTGTTCATGACCGGAGACATCGAAAGCCCG
>MGSR01000024.1:0-526 GCA_001798565.1 Deltaproteobacteria bacterium RIFCSPLOWO2_12_FULL_60_16 | reverse complement strand
CTACAACTTGGCGATTATCAATAGCGCCATCCTGCTATTCTACTGGGGCTCTTTTATCACCGCGGGCTTCTCCAGTCTCTGTTACGGCGCGTTGCTGCTCTGGAGCCACTACCGATGGGCCGGGACTATAGCCTCCGCCGAGGGGCAGTTGATCATGAACCTGACGCTCAACATACCGACGTTTTTTATCATCGCCTCCCTGAGCGGGTTTCTTGCCCGGAAGCTCTTTGAGGCCGAGCGTCTGTTGATGGAGAAGCAGAGAGAGTACCTCGACCTGGAGGCCCTCAAGGAAGCGCTGATTCAGGGCGTCGGGAGCGGCGTGGCGATCACCGACATCAAGGGGCACATCAACTACTTCAACACCCAGGCCCAGGCCCTCACTTCTCTGCAGGAGGGGGCGGTGAAAGGGAAGAAGCTCAACGACATCTTCCCCAGCCTGACCTACACCTTCGACGGGCTCCAGGATAATAAGAGAGTTACGGTGGATGATTTTGCCTTTACGGATTCGCACGGTCGCGACAAGCAT
>MGSR01000023.1 GCA_001798565.1 Deltaproteobacteria bacterium RIFCSPLOWO2_12_FULL_60_16 | reverse complement strand
GTTCCCCGAGGGAGCTATTGCATCGATCTTGAGAGACGCCTGCGGCCGGAAGGTTCTCTAAAAAATTGTCAAACTTTGTTTTTTGTGTTAGCGTGATTTTATTCCAATGGAGCATTCCCGTTTCGTCCACCTTCACTGCCATACCCAGTACAGCCTCCTGGACGGTGCCAATAAGGTCGACGCGCTGTTAGAGCGCGTCAAGCAGCTCAAACAGCCGGCCGTCGCCATGACCGACCACGGCAACATGTTCGGCGCGATCGAGTTTTACCGGGAGGCGATGCGGCAGGGCATCAAGCCCATCATCGGTTGCGAGATCTACGTCGCGCCTGCCAGCCGGTTCGAGCGCAAAGGGGTGGATAAGGGAAACAGGGAGTACAACAACCACCTCATCCTCCTGGCCATGAACCTGGAGGGCTACCGCAACCTCTGCAAGCTCGTCACCGCCGGCTACCTGGAGGGATTCTACTACAAGCCGCGGGTCGATAAGGAGCTGCTCCGGGAGCATAACCGGGGACTCATCGCGCTCAGCGCCTGCCTGCAGGGAGAAGTGGCGCAGGCGCTCTCCGCGGGCCAGATCGAGAAGGCGAAGAGCGCGGCCGAGAGCTACGCCGCCATCTTCGGGGAGCGCTATTACCTCGAGGTCCAGGACAACAAGCTCCCCCAGCAGGAGAAGGTCAACCGGTTGATCCTCGAGATCGGGAAAGATCTGTCGATTCCCGTGGCGGCGACGAACGACTGTCACTACGGCGAAAGGGACGATGCCGAGGCCCATGACGTGCTCCTCTGCGTCCAAACCGGAAAGACCGTGCAGGAAGAGAACCGGCTGAAGATGGAGACGGATGAGCTGTTCGTCAAGTCCGCCGAGCAGATGAAAAAGGGTTTTGATTATTGCCCGGAGGCGGTCGAGCGCACCCTGGAGATTGCCGAGCGGTGCAATCTGGAGCTGGAATTCGGCAACTACCATTTTCCCCCTTTCCAGCCGCCCAAGGCGATGACCCTGGATGATTATCTCGACGAGCTTGCCCGCCAGGGGTTGGGGGAGAGGCTGCAAAGCCAGGGGAATGCGGACGGCGGATTGCGGACTGCGGAATCGAGTAAGATTTATGAGGAGCGCCTCAAGTTCGAGCTCGGCGTGATCAAGGGGATGCAGTTTTCCGGCTACTTCTTGATCGTCGCCGATTTCATCAACTATGCCAAGGACCATGGCATCCCGGTCGGGCCGGGAAGGGGCTCCGCCGCCGGCAGTCTGGTGGCCTATGTCCTCAAGATCACCGATCTGGACCCGATTCGCCACGGCCTCCTCTTCGAGCGTTTTCTCAACCCCGAGCGGCGCTCCATGCCGGACATCGACGTCGACTTTTGCATCCGAGGCAGGGATCAGGTGATCCGTTATGTAAAGGAGAAGTACGGCTCGGACAAGGTGGCGCAGATCGCAACCTTCGGGACGCTCAAGGCCAAGGCGGCGATCAAGGACGTTGGGCGGGCGCTGGGCTTTTCTTTTGCCGAGACCGACGCCATCGCCAAACTCGTTCCCGCGCCCAAGCAGGGCTTCGACTACGCTCTGGCGGACGCCATCAAGATGGAGCCCCGGCTGCAGGAACTGATGAAGAGCGATCCGCGGGTGCAAAACCTGATCCAGCACGCCCTGCGCTTGGAGGGGCTCACCCGCCATGCCTCGACCCACGCCGCCGGCGTGGTGCTGTCCAATCTTCCGCTGGTCGACTACCTCCCGCTCTATGTGGACAAGGAGGGCGGGATCGTCACCCAGTTCGACATGGCGAGCGTGGAAAAGATCGGACTCATCAAGTTCGATTTTCTCGGTCTTAAGACCCTCACCTTGATCCACGACTGTCTCAAGCTCATTCGCGCCAGCCGGGGTGTCGAGATCGACATCAACAATCTCCCGCTGGACGATAAAAAAACCTACCGGCTGCTGTGCTCGGGGAACACCACCGGTGTTTTCCAGCTCGAGAGCACGGGCATCCGGGAGATGACGGTAAAGATCCGCCCCAACTGTTTTGAAGATTTAGTGGCGATCCTGGCCCTGTTTCGGCCCGGTCCGCTCGACAGCGGCATGGCCGAGGAGTACATCAAGCGCAAGCATGGGAAAGAGCAGATCCGCTATCTCCACCCGTTGCTCGAGCCCACCCTCAAAGACACCTACGGGGTCATCGTCTACCAGGAGCAGGTCATGCAGATCGCCCAGAAGCTCGCCCAGTACAGCATGGGAGAGGCGGATATCCTCAGGCGCGCCATGGGCAAAAAAGACCCGGAGGAGATGGCCAGCCAGAGGGAGCGTTTTGTCCAGGGCGCGCGCAAGAACAAGATCGATCCCAAGAGAGCCGCCGAGATATTCGACCAGATGGAGACTTTCGCCCGCTACGGCTTCAACAAGTCCCATTCGGCCGCCTACGCGTTGATCTCTTATCAGACCGCCTATCTTAAAACGCACTACCCGGTGGAGTTCATGGCCGCGCTGCTGAGCTCGGAGATGGGCGACACCGACAAGGTGATCAAGAACCTCGCGGAATGCCGCGAGCGGGGCATTGAAGTCCTTCCTCCGGATATCAACGAAAGCCGCGCCGATTTCACCGTAGGAGGAGACAAGATCCGTTTCGGCCTGGCGGCGGTGAAGAATGTCGGGGAGAAGGCGGTAGAGGTCATCCTGGAGAGCCGCGAGGGCGAGGGGGCATTCCGATCGCTCTTTGATTTTTGCCGGCGGGTCGATCTCGGCGCGGTGAACCGGAGAGTCGTGGAGAGCCTGGTCAAATGCGGCGCCTTCGATTCCACCGGGGTATCACGGGCGCGCATGATCGCCGCGCTGGACGAGGCGATGAAGGCAGGCCAGTCCTACCAGAAGGGGCGGCAGAGCAATCAGATAGATATCTTCGACACCCTGGGGGCCGGCGCGGGAAACGGGGGCGAAAGGAACGGAGAGCACTACCCCCAAGCCGAGGAGTGGTCGGCGCAGCAGCAGCTCGCCTTCGAAAAGGAGTCGCTCGGCTTTTACATCACCGGCCATCCGTTGGACAAGTATGAAGGCGCATTGAAAAAATGGACCACGGGGGCGATCGTCGACATCCGGGAGAGGTCGAGCGGCGGCGAGGTGAAGGTCGGCGGGGTGGTGACCGCCCTGAGATTGAGAAACACTAAAAAGGGCGAGCGCTACGCGAGCTTTCAGCTGGAAGACCGGACCGGGTTCGTCGAGATCCTGGTCTGGCCCGACGTCTACCGGCGCTGCATGGAGACGCTGGTTCTGGACGACCCCATACTCGTGCATGGGAGGCTGGAGGTCGGGGAGGAGAGGGTCCAGATCATCGCCAATGAGGTGACCCCGATGGCTCAGGCCTCGCAGCGGGCCGCCGTCCCTGCGCGGAAGCAGCCGGAGAGAGACCAGAACGGTGAGCGCGTCCATTTCTATGTCCGCGGCGAAGAGGTCACCTCCGAGGAGCTGGGCCGGCTGCACGAGACCCTGCTCCGGTATCCCGGGCCCTGCACGGTCTTCCTCCATCTCGCCCTGCCGGATAAGGGCGAGACTGTCATCGAGCTGCCGGTCCACCTCAAGGTTGCCCGGACGCGGGAGCTGCTTGAGACGGTGGAGAGTTTGTTCGGCAACCGCATCTCCCCGCTCAGAAGCCCTTGAAGCGCGCCCCATCCCAGCGGTACCGGCCCCAAGAGCAAGCCATTCTGGTGGGGGTGGATCTGCCTTCGCCGTCCCGCCAGATTCCTCTCGAATACAATTTGGACGAGCTCGAAAAGTTGACCCGCAGCGCCGGGGCGGCGGTGGCGGGAAGATTCGCCCAGCGCTTGAAGCGGGTGAGCCCGGCTACTCTGATAGGCCGGGGAAAAGTGGAGGAGATCCGCGGACAGATCCGGGAGAAAAAACCGGACCTGGTAATTTTTGACGAAGATCTGAGTCCGGCACAGCAGCGTAATCTGGAGGCGGAGTTCCAGCTTCGAGTGATCGACCGGAGCCAGTTGATCCTCGATA
Source organism: Deltaproteobacteria bacterium RIFCSPLOWO2_12_FULL_60_16 (assembly GCA_001798565.1). Classification (GTDB taxonomy): domain Bacteria; phylum Desulfobacterota; class Binatia; order UBA9968; family UBA9968; genus UBA9968. The sequence goes on along the minus strand of MGSR01000023.1, from coordinate 8,379 downwards.
TCTTCGCCCAGCGGGCGAGGAGCAACGAAGGCAAGCTTCAGGTCGAGCTGGCCCAGCTCCAATATCTCCTGCCGCGCCTGACCCGGCGCTGGAGCCATCTCTCCCGCCTCGGCGGCGGGATCGGGACGCGCGGTCCCGGGGAAACCCAGCTGGAAGTCGACCGCAGAAGGGTGCGCGAGAGGATCGGGACGCTGAAACGGCGTCTCGTTACGGTCGAGCGCACGCGCTCCCTGCAGCGGCGAGAGCGGGTCGAGTTTCCCTTCGCGACCGTCGCGCTGGTCGGCTATACCAACTCCGGCAAGTCCACGCTGATGAACCATCTTACCCGGGCCGGCGTGCTCGTCGAAGACAAGCTGTTTGCGACTCTGGATTCCACCATTCGTTGTCTCAGGCTGCCCAACGGAGACCGGGCGATGGTGGCGGACACGGTGGGTTTTATCAGTAAGATCCCCCACTCGCTCATCGAGGCGTTCAAGAGCACGCTGGAAGAGGTCCGCAGCGCCGATCTCCTGCTGCACATCGTGGACATGACCCATCCTCTTTTCGAGGAGCAGATCCAGGTGGTCGAGGAAGTTCTGCGGGAGATCGGAGCGGGAGATACCCCGTATCTCATGGTGCCGAACAAGATCGACGTCGCCAGCGCGTCCGGTCGCAGACTTGTGGGCAACGGCGCCCGGGAGGTTTGCCCGATCTCGGCGCTGACCGGCCAGGGAGTCGACCGTTTGCTGCATGCGATCGGCAGTCTCCTGGAGCTCGGCAAAGAGCGGCGCGAGTATTGCTTTTCTCCCGCCCAGGGCGCCCTGCTCTCCGTGCTGCGCCGGCAGGCGCGGATTCTCGACGAGCGCTGGGACGGCGAAAGCACCCACGTGACGGCGCTGCTGACTCCCAAGCTGGCCGGCCAGATGGCAAAGTGGTTAAGAGAGCCATGCTGAACCTGCCCAACTTCCTCACTTTGATCCGCATCGTCGCGATTCCTTTTTTTCTGGTCCTGCTTTCTTCGGAACTCTATCTGGAGGCGCTGATCGTCTTCGTCGTCAGCGGGCTCACCGATGCCCTGGACGGCGCGCTGGCCCGCATGATGCGCCAGCAGACCGCGTTGGGGAGCTATCTCGACCCGGTGGCGGACAAACTATTGGTCATGAGTTCGTTCGTCATGCTCGGGTTCATTCAAGCCGTCCCGCCCTGGTTGGTGGTGCTCGTAGTCAGCCGGGATATCATTATTTTGCTCGGCTACGGCGTGATTTATTTCATGGTGGAAGAACGGCTGGTAGTCCAGCCCAGTTTCATCGGCAAACTCAACACGGTCTTTCAGCTGGTTACCGTCGGCGTGGTATTGCTTTTTCTGCACGACTCCGGGCTCGCCGTTGCCTGGCTTGATGACCTGCTGATTTATGTCACGGCCCTGACTACGGTGGTCTCCGGCTTCCACTACGTGTATCGAGCATTGGTCTGGCTGCAGCACCGGGCTCCTTCGCTAAACCGCCCAAGTTGACAGGGCGACTAAAAATTGATAGTAAAATCAGAGGCTTGCAATAGTTGTGGGTGGGTGCCGTTTACAGGCATGTAGCTCAGTGGGAGAGCGCTTCCTTGACACGGAAGAGGTCGGCGGTTCAATCCCGCCCATGCCTACCATCTCATATAAAGGGTTAAAAGGTTAACGGGCTTAAGGGATAAAGAGAGAAAGAATTGGGATGGAGAAGATTCAGGTTAAACTACCCGAGGGAAAGATAATTGAGGTCGCCTCTGGGCAAAAAATTCAGGAGGTCGCTTCGTCTCAGGGGATCAACAGCAATGTCATCGCGGCGAAATTGGACGGGGCCCCGGTGGATCTGGATCGAGCCTTGAGCCGGGATTGCAGCCTGGATTGGATCTCGATGAACAGCCCCGAGGGTGTCGACATTCTGCGCCACTCGACCGCGCATCTGATGGCCCAGGCGGTGCAGAGTCTCTTTCCGGGCACCCAGGTCACCATCGGCCCTACCATCGAGGACGGCTTCTATTACGATTTCAGGCGGGAGAAGTCCTTTGCTCCGGAGGAGATCGAGAAAATCGAGGCCCGGATGCGCGAGCTGGCGACGCTCGACCTCAAGGTTACCCGCGAGGACATGCCGCGCGAGAAGGCCATCGGGCTGTTTCGCGGTCTGGGCGAGGAATATAAGGTCGAGATTTTGCGGGAGATCCCGGAGGAGACGGTTTCCCTGTACCGTCAGGGCGACTGGCTCGACCTCTGCCGCGGCCCCCATGTTTCTTCCACGGGAGTCATCCGCGCCTTCAAGCTCACCGGGGTTGCCGGCGCCTACTGGCGGGGAGACGAAAAAAACGAGATGCTCCAGCGCATCTACGGGACCTCCTGGCCGACCGAGGAGGCCCTGCGCGAGCATCTCAGGCTGCTGGAAGAGGCCAAGAAAAGAGACCATCGCCGCCTGGGGAAAGAGCTGGGACTCTTTATGGTCTCGGATGCGATCGGTCCGGGACTTCCTCTATGGCTCCCGAAGGGAGCGATTGTTCGGTCGATCCTTGAGCGCTATATTGTGGATCTTGAGCGGAGCCTTGGTTACCAGCATGTGTATACACCGCAACTGGCGCGGGTCGAGCTTTACCAAAGATCCGGGCATTGGGATCATTTTAAAGACAATATGTACCCTCCGATGCTTTTCGAGGATAAAGAAGAGCTTGTCCTCCGCCCGATGAACTGCCCGCATCATATTATGATGTATCAGCACGAGCTTCACAGCTATAGAGACTTACCGTTGCGCATCGCCGAATTAGGCACTATGTACCGGTATGAGCGCTCGGGCGTGCTTTCCGGTCTTTCCCGGGTCAGAGCGATGACCCTTAACGACGCCCATATCTTCTGCACCCCTGAGCAAATCCAATCAGAGGCTGTCGGCGTTCTTCGGCTTATCGAACAGGTTTATAGAGATTTTGGCTTCACCGATTATTGGCATCGCCTTTCGTTGCGCGATCCGAAGGACCGGGCAAAGTTTGTCGACAGCGATGCGATGTGGGACAACGCCGAGAGCTGCCTGCGCCACGCTCTGAGCGAGGTGGGTGTTGTTTATAAAGAGGCCCTCGGCGAAGCAGCCTACTATGGCCCGAAGATTGATGTTCAGCTCAATGACGTGCTAGGCCATGGTGAGACCGTTTCGACCGTGCAGCTCGATTTCTATCTTCCCGAGCGCTTCGGATTGGAATATGTTGACACAGATGGGCAGCGCAAGCGTCCCGTGATGATCCATCGTGGAGTTGTCAGCACGATGGAACGGATGATGGCTTTTCTTATCGAGCATTATGCGGGCAATTTTCCACTTTGGCTCGCTCCCGTTCAGGTCAAGGTCATGACTGTAACGGACCAGCAGAAGGAGTATGCTCAAAAGGTCTTTGAGGATCTAACAAGAGGGGGCTGGCGGGCACAGCTGGATGATCGAAACGAAAAACTTGGGTATAAGATCCGCCAGGTTCAAGGGGAAAGGGTCCCCTATGCAGTCGTCATCGGTGACAGAGAGGTGCGGGATCAAACCGTCTCTCCCCGCCGGCGCGGCGGCGAGCAGCTCAAACCCATGTCTTTAAAAGAGTTTAATGACTTGCTACGGCTGGAGGTTGCAAATAAGATCAGCCATCAGCAGTCAGCCGGGAGCTGATGGCTTTAAAAAAGGAGGTGGCCTATAGCTGCTAAGGAAGCGAGAATCAACCATCAAATTCGTGCCCGTGAGGTGAGGGTCATAGGTCCGGAGGGCGATCAATTAGGGGTGATGCCGCTGCATGAGGCCCTCAAGATGGTGGAGGTGCAGGAGCTGGACCTGGTCGAGGTGGCGCCGGAAGCTCAGCCTCCGGTCTGCCGCATGATGGATTACGGAAAGTTCCGCTATGAACAGAGAAAAAAATCGCACGGGGCCAAGAAAAAACAGACTTTTGTAGCCGTCAAGGAGGTCAAGATGGGGTCCAGGACGGACCGTCATGACCTCGTTTATAAGGTCCGCAATATCCGAAAGTTTATCGAAAGGGGCCAGAGGGTCAAAGTCTCGGTTTTCTTCCGTGGCAGAGAAATCACCCATCCACAGCTTGGAAAGCAGATGCTGGACGGGGTCTTCGGTCAGGTCCAGGATATCGCCAAGCTCGATATCTCGCCCCGGTTGGAGGGTAGGAACATGTCGATGTTGTTGACGCCGAAGTAAAGAAGAAGGCATTAGGCAATAGGCAATAGGAAGAGAAAAATTAAGAAGGCGTAGTAAATTCAAGGACGAAACTAATGCCTATTAACTATTGCCTGTTTCAAAAAAGGAGAAAAACGTGCCGAAGATAAAAAGCAGAAGAGGGGCGGTGAAAAGGTTCCGGGTCACTGCGACCGGGAAGATCAAGCGAGCCAAAGGTTTTAAAGGCCATCTCCTCTCCGGCAAAGGAAAGAAGCGGAAGCGGAGACTCAGGCAGGCCGGAACCGTATCGGCCGGTGAGGCGAGAAATATCCATAAGTTGATACCGTATTTGTAGCCATCAGCAATCAGCTGTCAGCCATCAGCGAAAGGCTCAACGGTGTTCGCTGAGAGCTGAATGCTGACCGCTGAAAGCTATTAATAAAGGAAGGAGTTTAACGTGCCAAGAGCCAAGGGAGGAAGTAAGTCCAGGCAGCGGAGAAAGAAGATCATGAAACTGGCCAAGGGCTATACCGGGGGCCGGGGAAGACTCTATCGCTCCGCGCGCGAGACGGTGGAGCGCTCGCTGGCCTTTGCCTACAGGGACCGGCGGGTCAGACGGCGGCAGTTCCGCGGGCTGTGGATCACCCGGATCAATGCCGCAGCCCAGCTCAGCGGGCTCTCCTACAGCCGGTTCATCAAGGGCCTCAAGCAGGCCGGCGTGGAGCTGGATCGGAAGATCCTCGCGGATCTGGCCGTCTCGGATATGCCCGCCTTCGGCCAGATAGCCCAGTTCGCGAAAGCCCACCTGTCGGCATAATTTGTCATCCTGACCGCATGGCAGAATCTCTGGAGACACTCCGGGAAGAGGTCCTGGATCGCATCGCGCGCTGCGCAACGGAGCCTGAGATCGAGGATTTGCGGGTGGAGTACCTCGGCCGCAAAGGCAGGCTCACGCTGCTGCTGCGCGGTCTTAAGGATCTCCCGCCGGAGGAGCGGCCCCAGGCGGGGGAGAGGCTGAACCAGCTCAGGCGTCTCGCCGAGGAGAAGCTGGCGGCCCGGCTTGCGCAGGTGAAGGCGCGTGAGAAAGAGAGAATCCTGCGCGAGGAAACGGTCGACATCACGCTGCCCGGCAGCCGCTGGGAGCGGGGCCGGATGCATCCGCTCACCCTGGTGATGGATGAGATCATAGACGTCTTCCTGGGCATGGGCTTCGAAGTCGCCCGCGGACCCGACATCGAAGACGACTACCATAACTTCGAAGCCCTCAATATGCCCAAGGATCACCCCGCGCGGGACATGCAGGATACTTTCTTTGTCTCTCAGGATCGCTTGCTTCGGACGCATACCTCTCCGGTGCAGATCCGGGTCATGGAGAGCCGCAGGCCGCCGCTGCAGATCATCGCTCCGGGCGCGGTCTACCGGCACGACGATGATGCCACCCACTCGCCCATGTTCCACCAGGTGGAAGGGTTTATGGTGGACGGCCATATCTCCTTCGCCGACCTCAAAGGGGTGCTGACGCATTTCATACGCCGGATCTTTCGCCCGGAAACGAAGCTCCGATTCCGGCCGAGTTTTTTTCCCTTCACGGAGCCGAGCGCGGAGATCGACATGCAGTGCGTGCTGTGCGGCGGGGAGGGAGGGAAGAGAGAGGGATCGGCATGCCGGGTGTGCAAAGGATCGGGCTGGCTCGAGATCTTGGGCGCCGGCATGATCGACCCCCAGGTCTTCAAATTCGTCGGTTACGACCCGGAACGGGTTTCCGGATTCGCCTTCGGCATGGGCGTCGAGCGCATCGCCATGCTGAAGTTCGGCATCGAGGATATCCGTCTCTTCTTCCAGAACGATCTGAGATTTCTTCGGCAGTTCGTGTAATTGAGTTCATTGGGTTTATTGGGTTCATTGGGTTTTTTGAGTTTATTGGGTTCATTGAGTTTGTTGCGTCCTGGGGTTTCTCAATCAACTCAAGAAACTCAATCGACCCAACCAACGGCGGTTTTATGAAGTTTACCTTCAATTGGCTTAAAGAGTTCGTCGGCCTGAGAGCGAGTCCGCAGAAAATAGCCGAGGCGCTGACGATGGCGGGTTTGGAGGTCGAGTCGCTTGTTCCTCTGGATCCGGGGTACGCGACGAGGCATCCGGGAGAGCGCGACTGGCTGATGGAGGTGAATGTCACGCCGAACCGCGGCGACTGCCTGGGTATTCTCGGGATCGCACGGGAAGTGACCGTTCTTACCGGCGGGCGTCTCAAGCCTCCTCGGGTGGATCCCCATACGGGCGATGCGAGCGCCCGGAGAGCGGTGGATGTCAGAATAGCCAGCCCGCGACTCTGCCCGCGCTACTCTGCCAGAGTGGTCCACGGCATCCGGGTGGCGCGCTCGCCCTCCTGGATGCAGTCGCGGCTGGAGGCCTGCGGCGTCCGCCCGGTCAACAACGTGGTGGATGTCACCAATTGGGTGATGCTGGAAACGGGACAGCCCCTTCATGCCTTTGACCTCGAGCGCCTGAGCTCGAAGCGGATCGTTGTCCAGCGGGCCGGGGCGATAAAAAAGTTCGTCACCCTGGACGGCATCGAGCGCGAGCTTGAGCCGGAAGATCTGCTCATTTGCGACGGGGAGGTCCCGATCGCCCTGGCGGGAATCATGGGGGGCAGAGACTCGGAAGTCCGGCCGGAAACCGGCTCGCTGCTGCTCGAAAGCGCCAACTTCGATCCCCTGACCATTCGCCGCACGGCGAAGCGGCTGGCCCTTCATAGCGAGGCCTCGCACCGGTTCGAAAGGGGAGTGGACCCGGAAGGAACGCTCTACGCCCTGGATCGCGCGGTCTGGCTATTAAAGGAGATCGCGTCGGGCTCGCCTCTCGGAGGAGTCGCGGACCGCTACGCCCGGCGCAGGAAAAGCGCGGCCCTTTGGCTGCGGCATCAGCGGGTGAAGGCGCTTCTTGGAATAGAGCTCGCCTCCGGAGAGGTGGAGAAGATCACGCGGGCGCTCGGGTTGAAAATCCGGCGCCGCTCCAAGACGGGGCTTCAGGTGATCCCTCCTTCCTACCGTCCCGATCTCGCCCGTGAGGCCGACGTGATCGAGGAGCTCGCCCGGGTTCACGGTTACGACAAGATGCCCGCGACGCTGCCGCTGGTCCGGGCGGCCGGCGGCATGGCCGATGGCCATCTGCGCCGGGAGCGCGCGATGCGCTCGTTTTTGGCGGGCGAGGGCCTTACGGAGATGATCCATCTGCCCTTTACCTCGAGGGAGATGAACCGCCGTTTTCCCGGCCTGTGGCGCGGGCCGCGGCCGGCGGTCGAGGTTCTCAATCCGCTGACCCAGGAGAATGCCGAGATGCGCTTGAGCCTCATCCCGGGCCTGGTGGAAAGCCTGCGCGCGCAGGTCTCGCAGAAGTCCAAGGGGTTTTACGGCTTCGATCTCGGCAAGGTCTTTTCCCTCGGCTTCACGGGGGCTCCCGAGGAGCGGCAGTGTCTGGCCGGCGCTATCTTCGGCTACCGGGAGCGCAGGGGCTTGCGAGTGAAGGAACAGTCGCCTGCGGCTTTCCTCGACATCAAAGGGCTGGTGGAAGGGATCCTGGAGCTGGTCGGCGTGGCGCCGCAGGTGATTTGGACGGGCGAGAGCCTTCCCCCCATTCTCCACCCGGGAAAGGGCGCGTCGCTCGAGATCGCGGGTTCCCGCGTAGGCTGCCTGGGCGAGCTCCACCCGGATCTCTGCGAGGAGCTTCGCCTGCCGTCCTTTTTCATATTTGAAGTTGACTTTGAGAAGTTGCTTCAGTATGCTCCGCGGGAGTTTAAGGTTCGCTCCCTTCGAAGATTTCCGTCTGTTGAGCGGGATCTGGCTGTCGTGCTGGACGACGGCTTTCCGGCGCAGCGACTGGTTAACTGGATCAAAGAACAATTCAACCATTCTCTTATTGAAGAGGTGCAGGTATTCGATGAGTACAAGGGGGCTCCGGTGCCGCAGGGAAAGAAGAGTCTGGCCTACACGATTTCTTATCGAGCGGAGGACCGGACGCTGACCGATACGGAGGTCAACGCCTTGCACGGAGAGTTGGTCTCCCGGATCGGTCAGGTGTTTGGCGCGCAGCTGAGAGAATGACGGGAGGTTGGAGATGACCAAGGCTGAAATCATCGCCCGCATCTACGAGAAGGGGGGCTTCTCCAAGAAGGAAGCCACTGATGTCGTGGAGGCTACTTTCGAGATCATCAAAGGCCGTCTGGAAAAGGGGGAGAAGGTCAAGGTAT
>MGSR01000022.1 GCA_001798565.1 Deltaproteobacteria bacterium RIFCSPLOWO2_12_FULL_60_16 | reverse complement strand
GGACAAGCGCTTGTCAAATAGGGCCTTCGACTGTTGACACGGTCCGGAAGCGGGCGATAACTATGGTGTCGCTATCGTTTCTAATTCCGGGAGGAAGGCTATGACGTTGCTATTGAATAACGAGGAGATCGCACAGCTGATTTCGACCAGGGAATGCGTCGAAATTCTGGAAGAAGGCTATCGCGAGTGCGGGCTGGGGCGGGCCGCGCACCGGCGCCGGAGCAATATCATCGTCCCGACCGGCGAGGGAAAGACCTTTGTCTTCGCCAATTTCGAAGGGACGGTGATTCAGAGCGGTTATCACGCGATCCGGCTCCGCTCGGACGTGAACGAATGGCTCGGTGAGAAAGGCGGCCGGACGACGAAGTGGGCGTCGCGGCCGGGGCTCTACTGCGGCTTGGCCCTGCTGTACAATATTCATACGGGGGAGCTGGACGGCATCCTCAACGACGGCTTTCTCCAGGTCATGCGGGTCGGGGCCACCAGCGCGGTGGCGGCGAAATATCTAAGCCGTGAAGATTCTTCGGTTCTGGGCGTCATCGGCGCCGGCAATCAGGCGCGCAGCCACGCCGAGGCGATGTGCGCGGTCCGTCCGATCAAAAAGATCAAGGTGCACAGCCTGAGGCGCGAGAGCCGCTCGGCGTTTGCGCGCGAGATGCAAGCCAGGCTCGGCATCGAAGTCGAGCCTGTGCAAACGATGGAGGAGACTTTCACGGGAAGCGACATGGTTTGCGCCTGCACGGACTCCTCGCGCCCCTTCGTCAAGAGCGCCCTGCTGGAGCCGGGTATATTTCTCAGCAGCGCCCGGCCTTTTGGAGAGGTAGGCGGGGAGCCGCTCGCGACATTCGACGTCGCCGTGGTCCACGAGCGCGGCTTTGGGCCGAGGTTCCGGCCGCTCGACGCCGAACGGCGCAACCCGGGCGCCCCGATGGCGCTGGGAGGGAAGGACGAAAAAGACCTCCCGTCGCAGATCACGCTATCCGAGCTGTGCGCGGGATTGGCGCAGGGGAGAACCGGCCGTGAACAGAAGACTTACTTTGCCAACAACGAGGGGCACGGGGTGCAGTTTTCGGTGGCGGGGGCTTTTGTGCTCAAGCGGGCGAGAGAACGGGGAGCCGGCCGGGAGCTCCCCACGAAGTGGTTTCTCCAGGACATCTCCACCTGAGATTGGCAGGCCGGGTTAGGGATCTCTCTTTTGCCCCCTGATCTCCTGCTTTCCGGCAGGCGGCCCTTTCTCTTCTTCTCTTTTCTTCCTGTCCCCCTCCGGGATGATCAGAAGCCGCCGGTAGGCGCCTCTGCCGAGACTCTTGGTGGTCAGCCAGGGGTCGTCCCCAAGGACGCGCTCGACGACCCGGCGGTCGGGCGCGCTCAGGGGGTCGAGCGTCACCGCCCTTCTCTCTCTCTTGGCCTTCTCGCCCAGACGCAAGGCCATATCTTCCAGCCCCTTGCGCCGCCGCTCGCCGTACTTCTCCGTGTCGACGATGATCTCGGGGCCTTCCCGCCCCTGTCTCTCCCCGACGATACGCGTGAGCAGATATTGGAGCGCCTCAAGGGTCTGGCCTCGCCGGCCGATGAGAAGGCCTCCGCTGTCCCCCTGAATGTCGAGAATAATCTCTTCTTCGACCTCGCCCGGCTTGACCTCGATGGCGGCGTTGATGCCCATCAGTCTCAGGATTTCGGCCAGGGCCCCTTGCCCTTTTCGGCCGACCGCCGCGATCTCCTCCGCAGAAAACTTTTGCTCCTCGCCCGGGCGCTCCTCCTCTTCCCGCTCCTTTTCTACGAACAGAGACTTTCTCAACGACGCCCGCACCCGGGCCTTTCTTGCCCCGAAACCCAGGATGCCCCGCTTGCCCTCCGCCAGGATATCCACGGTGACCTTGTCCCGCTCTACTCCCAGCATTTTGAGCGCGTTGGCTATCGCCTCGTCGATGGTGTTGCCTTCGGCCTCCACTTGCTCCATGGGTTACCTCAAATGGAATTTGTCCTATCGGTCCATGCGGTTGATCAAGTACTGCTGCGCGATGCTCAAGATGTTGTTCACCAGCCAGTAAATGGTCAATCCGGAGGGGAAGTTAATGAACATCACGGTGAAGATCAGCGGCATGAACATCATCATGCGCTTCTGATTGGGATCCCCGGCGCTCGGGGTCATCCACTGTTGGATCAGCATGCTCGCGCCCATGAACAGCGTGAGCACGGGTATGCCCAGGTGCCATCCCGCCAGCTCCAACGGCAGCGATTCCCAATCGGGCCGGGAGAGATCTTTAATCCACAGAAAGGGGGCGTGGCGGAGCTCGATCGGCGTGAGCAGGGCGTTGTAGAGTCCGATAAAGACCGGAAACTGAAGCAGCATCGGCAGGCAGCCCCCGAGGGGGTTGACCTTGTTGCGCCGGTAGAGCTCCATGATCTCCTTGTTCATCTTCTCCTTATCGTCCTTGAACTTTTCCTTGATGCGCTCCATCTGCGGCTGGAGCTTCTGCATCTGTTTCATGGAGACGAAACTCTTGTGCGTCAACGGCGCCATGAGGAGCTTGAGCAAAATCGTCAGCAGGATGATATCGATGCCGTAGCTTCCGGTGAAACGGTGGGAGAAATGCAGGACGTAAAGAAAGGGCACGGCAACGAAGCCGAAATAGCCGAAGTCGATCGACCGCTCCAGTCCCTTTTCCATCGTCTTCAAGGTGTTGAGCTCTTTGGGGCCGATGAAAAGCGTATACCGGCTCCCGTCAGCCGCGCCGCTCTGAGCCGGCGTTGAAAGCTCCATCACCAGGGCCGGAGCAGCCTCCTTCGTGGCGAGTCTCTGTTGCCCCTCCATTTCCGGCAGCAAAGCGAAGAGAAAATAGGTATAGCCGAAACCCGCCCAAGAGACCGTGCCGCTGATCTCTGTGCCTTTTTTAATTTCGTCGCTTTGTTCCCGCTTGATTTTGCTGTCGACAACGGCCAGAAGACCTTCAAAAACCGCGTCCTGCGTAAGACCCTTGTGGCTTTCGTCGGTAGTCAGGAGCAGCGTCGGGGAGAGGCTTCCGTTGGCTCCTTGCGCCGCAAGCTGCAGTTGGATCGTGTAGCCCGAGCCGGTGAAGGTGAACTGCTTGAGGAGCCTCACTCCCGAAGGGCTCTGGCCTTCAAAAACCAGACTCTCTTTGGACTCTCCCGTGAGCTTCAGATTGCCTCCCCGAACGGAGTAGACCACCGTCTCGTCGGTCACCGGCGGGCTGCCTGGAAGCTGGATTCCCAACGGATAGGGCACTCCGGGAGTGGAGGAGATCATCTCGAAGGGGGGACTCTTTTCATCAACGGCGGCTCGGTAATGCTTGAGGGTAAAACTTTTAAGACGGGCTCCCTGACTGGTAAAGAGGGCGACATAATGGTCGGTTTCCACCCGGAGCTCCCGGGCCTTCTCGGCTCGCGGCTGGGCCGCGGGCTTAGCCCGTTGAGGCGCCGGTTGGGGCTTGGGGGAGGGCTCGACGATCTTCTCCACCTTGTCTCGTAGTGTCTCCTTTTCCACTTGCGCCGGCGGTGGCGGGGCGCCGTACTGACGGGCTATCCATTCCTGGTAGACGATGAGTATCAGGAGCGAGAGAACGACGGCTATCAGCGCGCGTTTTTCCATGAGCGACGGCTAGGGGACGGGATCGTAGCCCCCGGGGTTCCAGGACTGGCAGTGAAGCAGGCGAGCCAGCCCGAGCCGGACCCCTTTGCTCGCGCCATGGCGCTCGAGCGCCTCAAGAGCGTAAGTCGAGCAGCTCGGATAGAAGCGGCAGGAACGAGGCAATGCGGGGGATAGGAAGCGCCGATATCCTGCAAGAAGGAAAATTAATCCTTTAGTACACAACCCAGCCACTACCTTTGGCGACTCCTCTGCGTGGTAAATGCCTCCCGGAGTTCTCTCGCCGCCTCCGCCAAAGAGAGCTCGCCCGCTCCCTTTCTGGCGATGATGACAATGTCCTGCGGAGAGGCCAACTCCCCGGAATGGCGCCGGAAAAATTCTCTCACCAGCCTTTTGATTCGGTTGCGAGTGACCGCGTTACCAACCTTTGTGCTGACCGTGATGCCGAGCCGGGTTTCCCCCTTGTCGTTGGTCTTCCTGAGGACGACAAAATGCGCGGTCTGGCTCTTTCTCCCGGCTCGCGACAGGCGCAAGAAATCGGACCGTTTGAGAAGGCGGGCCCTTTTAGAAAATCCCTCCCCGGCCACAGGCACAACCCCTTCCTTGCTCGTGTATTCGTTACTCGTATATTCGTTAATTCGTTTCGGGGAGTGGAGGGGGCGAATAACAAATCACCAATAACGTATAACGACCCTAGGTGCGGGGGCGCTTCGGCGGGACTGTGACGGTCAGCCTTTTCCGTCCCTTCGCCCTTCTCCGTCTAAGGACGTTGCGTCCGCCCGGCGTTGCCATGCGCGCTAAGAAGCCGTGGGTCCTCTTGCGTCTGACGTTGCTCGGTTGATAAGTCCTCTTCATATTGTGATCCTTCCAGTCAAATCAGCGGCCAACTTTTTACTTCAATCATAGCAATGCGTTTTTGTCAAACTTTAAAGCTTTTTAGCTTTCAGCGATCAGCTTTCAGCCTTTGCCTTGATGCTGACAGCCGAGCGCTGAGGGCTGAAGGCTACTTATCCGATTTCAGCCTTGAGCGACCGCTGCATGAGGTCCCGTACCGCCTCGCGCGGCTTTTTCTGCTGGTATAAGACCAGGTACATCTGCCCCACTATCGGCATCTCGACGCCCAATCGCTCCGCCAGCTGATAGATCGAGCGGGTATTGCGGACCCCCTCGGCGATCATTCGTGTGCCCGACAGGATCTCTTCAAGCCTTTTCCCGCGGGCGATCTCGATGCCGACCCGGCGATTACGGCTCAACTCTCCAGTGCAGGTGAGAATCAGATCCCCCAAGCCCGGCAACCCGGCAAGCGTCGGCGGCTCTGCCCCCATCTTCACCGCGAGGCGGGTCATCTCCGCCAACCCGCGGGTCATGAGCGCGGCGCGCGCGTTGTGCCCCAATCCCAGGCCGTCGCAGATGCCCGCGGCTATGGCGATCACATTTTTGACCACCCCGCCCATCTGCACGCCGATCGTGTCCCTCGAGGTGTAGACTCTGAGCTGTCGGGTGCTGAGGACGTCCTGAATTTCCAGGGATACGGATTCTACAACGGCTGCGACCGTGACCGCGGTCGGGAGCCCTTGGGCCACCTCCTGCGCGAAGGTCGGTCCCGAGAGGAATGCCAAACGCTCGCTGCCGGACGCGCCAAGAATCGTCCCCAGCACCTCTCCCATGGTCATCAGACTCCCTTCCTCAATCCCCTTGGTGCCGCATACCAGGATCGCTCGGGATCCGACATGGGAGGCGGCTCCGCTCATGACCTCGCGCACGCCATGGGAAGGGACAACGCAAAAGAGCGCCTCTTTTCCGACGACGGCTTCTTCCAGCGAGCGGGTTGACTTAAGAGAGTCGGGCAGGAGGATTCCCGGCAGATAGGCGGTGTTTTGCTTTTTTTCTCGGATCTCCCGGTAGCTGTTTTCTCCCCGGCACCAGAGCGTGACCTCGTGGCCCCTGTCGCACAGCACTTTGGCCAGGGCGGTCCCCCAACCTCCGGCCCCTATGACGCCAATGGCCCTTCCCATCGCCCCTGATTTTGGATTTTAGATTTTGGATTTTGGATTCAATCGGAAATCGGCAATCTAAAATCTAAAATAAAACTACTCCTCCTCTTCCTTCTCCGCCAGTCGCGCCAGTGAGACCACCCGCTCGCTGTCTTCCAGGTCGATGAGACGCACCCCCTGGGTATTGCGTCCGATGACGCGGATATCTTTAACCCTCAAGCGAATGATCTTGCCATTGTTGGTGACCAGCATGAGCTGATCCTCTTCGGTCACCTGTTGGGCCCCGACGACCCGGCCGGTCTTGTCGGTCGTCTTCATGGTGATGATACCCTTGCCGCCGCGCGACTGCAGGCGGTACTCCTCCATGTCGGTTCGTTTGCCGTAACCGTTTTCGGCTACGGTCAAAATATTCGCCCCGAGGCTCAGAATCTCCATGCTGACGACCTCGTCCCCTTTGTCCAGGCGCATCCCTACGACCCCGTAGGTGCCGCGGCCGGTGGGCCGGACCTGCTCTTCCTTAAAGCGGATGGACTGGCCGTCCAGGGTGGAAAGGATGATCTCCTGTTGCCCGTCGGTCAGGCGCACGCCGATCACCTCGTCTCCCTGCTCCAGGGCGATGGCGCGAATCCCGTTGGCGCGGGGATTCGCGTAGGCCATGAGCTCGGTTTTCTTGATAAGCCCTTTCTTGGTCGCGAAAACGACGCAACGGCCTTCCTGGAATTCGCGGACTGAAAGAAAAGCCGAGACCTTTTCCCCCTCCTCCAGATGCAGCAGGTTGACGATCGGCTTTCCCCTGGCGGCCCTGCCCGCCTGGGGCAGCTCGTGCACTTTGATCCAGTAGACTTTCCCTACCGTGGTGAAAAAAAGGATGAAGGAGTGAGTGGAAGCGACAAATAAATATTCGACGAAGTCCTCCTCCCGTGTGGTCGTGCCGATTTTCCCTTTTCCCCCGCGGTGCTGGGCCCGGTAGAGGGTCGCCGGGTTGCGCTTGATATATCCTTCGTGGGAGATGGTCACGACCATGTCCTCGTCGACGATCAGGTCTTCGATAGAGATCTCCTCGCTATGGTCGACGATCTGGGTCCGTCTCTCATCGCCGTATTTCTCTTTGATCTCTTTCAGCTCTTCGACGATGATGCGATAGATCTCCCTCTCGTCGGCCAGGATCGCTCTCAGTTTGACGATCAGCTCTACAGTCTCCTTATGCTCCTGCAGGATCTTTTCCCGCTCCAGGCCGGTGAGACGCTGCAGCCGCATATCGAGGATCGCCTGGGCCTGGATCTCGGTCAGGCCGAAGTTCTGCATCAGTCCCTCTTTGGCCACCTTGGGGTCCTGGGAGCCGCGGATCAGGGCGATCACGGCGTCGAGACGATCGAGGGCGATCCTCAAACCCTCTAAGATATGCAGCCGCTCCTCCGCCTTGCGCAGATCGTAGGCGGTGCGCCGCGTGACCACCTCTTTGCGGTGGTCGAGGAACGCCTTCAAGGCGTCTCTCAGGCTCAAGAGTTTGGGCTTGCCCTCGGCGATGGCGAGCATATTGACGCCGAAGGATTCCTGCAGGCCCGTATGCTTGTAAAGCTGGTTGATCACGACTTCGGCGATGGTGTCGCGCTTGAGCTCGATCACGATGCGCATACCCTCGCGATCCGATTCGTCGCGCAGATCGCTGATCCCCTCGATTTTCTTCTCCTGGACCAGCCCGGCGATCTGCTCGATCAGGCGCGCCTTGTTGATCATGTAGGGAATCTCGCTGATGATAATCTGCTCTTTTCCGGTCCGCTTGACCGTCTCCGTAAAGGTCTTTCCCCGCATCTGGATGATTCCCCGGCCTTCCGCGTAGGCCTGGACGATGGCCTCTTTGCCATGGATAAATCCGGCCGTGGGGAAGTCCGGCCCCGGGATATATTTCATCAGCTCTTTGACGGAGATATCCGGCTTCTCCACCATCGCCACAAGGCCGTCCACGACCTCTCCCAAGTTGTGAGGAGGGATATTCGTGGCCATGCCGACAGCGATGCCCGAAGAGCCGTTGACCAACAGGTTGGGGATGCGTGACGGGAGGACAGTCGGCTCCTTGAGGGAGTCGTCGTAATTGGGGATGAAGTCGACGGTTTCCTTGTCCAGATCGGCCAGGATCTCGCCGGCCAGTTGGTCCATGCGGATCTCGGTGTATCTCATGGCCGCGGGCGGATCGCCGTCAACGGAGCCAAAGTTTCCCTGGCCGTCCACCAGGGGGTAGCGCATGGAGAAGTCCTGGGCCATGCGCACGATCGTATCGTAGACCGCCACGTCGCCGTGGGGATGGTATTTCCCGATGACGTCTCCAACTACCCGGGCGGACTTCTTATAGGGGCTGTTCCAGGCGTTTCCCATGTCATACATCGCGTAAAGAACGCGCCGGTGCACCGGCTTCAGCCCATCGCGCACATCCGGCAGCGCCCGGCCGATGATGACGCTCATGGCGTAGTCCATGTAGGACTGACGCATCTCGTCTTCAATGTAGACCGGAATCTTTTGCTGTTTTAGCGTGGCTTCCATGTTCGTTACTAGTTATTGGTTATTAGTTATTGGGGGAGCGAAGGCGATAGCCTGGTGAGTTGCTAGTAACGAGTAACTAATAACTATTAACCAATCGTTAGATATCCAGGTTCTTGACCGTGAGGGCATGTTCCTCAATGAACTTGCGCCGTGGCTCTACCTCATCACCCATTAAAGTGGAGAAGATATCGTTGGCCTCTACGGCGTCCTCGACCCTGACCTGGAGCAGGACTCGGGTCTCTGGATTCATGGTCGTCTCCCAGAGCTGTTCGGGGTTCATCTCGCCGAGCCCCTTATAGCGCTGAATGTATTGACCTTTCTTGCCCCCTTCCATGATGTATTCCAGCAGATCCTTGAGAGAAGGGAGCCTGGTCTGATGGTCCCCATTTTCCACCGAAAAGGGCGGGTAACCCAATCCCGTTAAGTCGGAGAACAGGCGCCTTAGCTCCTTGTACTCGGCGCTTACCAGGAAGTCGCGGTCCAGGATCGTTTGCAACCCGGTGCCGTTGGACCTGGTGGCGCAGATGAGCTTGAAGCAATTGTGCTCGGGATCTTCCTCGAGCGTGGAAGAGAGCGGCGCCTGATCCGGCGCCAGCAGGTTGATGTACGAGGCGATCTGCGATTGGATCTTCTTGAGCGCCTGCGAATCCTTTAGAGTCTCTTCGCTGAAGTCTTTCTCGAGCAGGACGGCTTCGAGAATCGCCCGGCTCTTCCTCTTGCGCGTCACCGCGCCCATGAGCCTTTCCCAACGCAGCACCTTCTTGATAAAGGCCTGTAGCGGCTGGCCCGCCATCCCGTTGCCGTCGTTCAAGGCGCGGACCCGGACATTTTCCGTGCCGATCTCGATCAGGTAATCTTCGAGGCTGTTCTCATCCTTCAGGTAGCGCTCCTGTTTGCCCCGCTTGATCTTGTACAGAGGGGGCTGGGCGATCAGGAGATGGCCTTTCTCCACTAGATCGGGCATCTGACGGTAGAAGAAGGTGAGGAGCAGGGTCCGGATATGAGAGCCGTCCACATCCGCGTCGGTCATGATGATGATCGAGTGGTAACGGAGCTTCGCCGGATCATAGTCTTCCTTTACCCCTGCGCCCAAGGCGGTGATGAGCAGGCGAATCTCCTGAGAAGAAAGCATCTTGTCGAGGCGGGCCTTCTCAACGTTGAGTATCTTTCCCTTTAGGGGCAGTACCGCCTGATTGCGCCGGTCCCTGCCCTGCTTGGCCGATCCCCCGGCCGAGTCTCCCTCGACAAGATAGATTTCGCTCAGCGCCGGGTCCTGCTCCTGACAGTCCGCCAGCTTGCCGGGAAGGGAGCCGGAGTCTAAAGCTCCCTTGCGCCGGGCCAGATCCTTGGCCTTGCGCGTTGCCTCGCGGACGCGGGCCGCCTCGGTCCCCTTCATTACGATCTTCTTGGCGTCGCCCGGATGCTCCGCGAAGTGACTGGCGAGCTTCTCGTTGATCAAGGCCTCTACTATCCCTTTCACCTCGCTGTTGCCCAGCTTGGTCTTGGTTTGACCTTCGAACTGGGGCTCCGGGACCTTGACGCTGATCACCGCTGTCAATCCCTCGCGGACATCTTCTCCCTGGAGATTCTCCTCGTCCTTCTTAAGGACGCCGCTGTCCATCGCATAGCTGTTGATGGTTCGGGTGAGGGCGGATTTAAAACCGATCAGGTGCGTGCCGCCTTCGATGGTGTTGATGTTGTTGGCAAAGGAGAAGGTGTTCTCGGTGTAGCCATCGTTCCACTGCATGGCGATCTCGATGTCGACGCCCTCTTTCTCTCCATGGAGATAGATCACGTTGGAGTGAATGGGGCTCTTGGCGCGGTTCAAGTGCTCGACAAAGGAGACGATCCCGCCCTTGTACAGGAGCTCGTGTTTTTTCTGGCTCCTCTCGTCCTCAATCGTGATGCGCACTCCCTTGTTTAAAAAGGCCAGCTCGCGCAGACGTTGGGAAAGAATATCGAAGCTGAAATCGAGGCTCTCGAAGATTTTCGAATCGGGTCGAAAAGTAATCCGTGTCCCTTTTTCTTTCGACCTCCCGACCTCCTTGAGCGGCCCCAGGGGATCACCCCGTTTGTAGCGCTGCTGGTAGACCTTGCCGTCGCGCTTAATCTCCACCTCCAGAGACTCCGCCAAGGCGTTGACCACGGATAACCCAACGCCGTGGAGCCCGCCCGAGACCTTGTACGACGCCTTGTCGAACTTGCCGCCGGCGTGGAGCTTGGTGAGGACTACCTCCGCGGCCGATTTTTTTTCCGTGGGATGCAGGTCCACGGGAATGCCCCGCCCGTTGTCGACAACAGTTACGCTGTTGTCTATATGAATCGTGACCTCGATCTGGTCGCAGAAGCCGGCTAGGGCCTCATCTATGGAGTTGTCCACAACCTCATAGACCAGGTGGTGGAGCCCCCGTTCCCCGGTGTCTCCGACGTACATTCCAGGTCTTTTTCTGACCGCCTCCAGGCCCTCTAGGACCTTGATTTTGTCTGCCTTATACTCGGAGTGCGATGGAGATTCTATTTTAGCCATATTTTGACTGCCCGGCGACTTAAATTTTGCTTGAAAAGTCCTAGGGTTAGATTCATTCGTGCGTAAGGAAAATTCTATCGAAAATAGGCTCAAAAGTAAAGCAGAAAATTAAACCTGGAAAAACACAATTTTAGAATTGATCGTGGGTATGTCGGCCGACAAAAAATGACGCCGCCCGACCTCCTATGTTGACAGGAAAGCGATCCTGAGGGAAAAGAAGAAACCATGCGATCTCTTGTAGTGGCGCTCAGGTTTCTAACGCTTTTTCCCTGGCCCCGAAAGCCGCTGCTCTCTGACGCGATTGGCCGGTCCAGCCCGTTTTTTCCCGTTGTAGGATTCTTTGTGGGCCTGATTCTAGTCCTGTTGAATCGACTGTTAGAGCCCTACTTGGAATCTGAGATCCTAGGGATCGTGTTGGTAGCCGTTCTGGTGGCGGTGACCCGGGCGCAGCATTTGCAAGGGCTCAAAGTGACCTTCGATGAGATAGGCTTCCGGGTCGGAAGGGAGCCGGGGAGAAGCGGGGCGCCTGAGGTTTTTGGCTTCCTGGCGGTGGCGGTGGCGTTCCTGCTCGAGTCCCGCGCGATCGAGGTGATGGGAGAGGTGCGCAGCCAGGGGCTTCTGCTTGCTCCGGTGCTCGGTTTTTGGTCTGTGGTTATCTTGGCCTATAGCTCGCCGTCGAAGGCGGAGCAAAAAATCGCAGCGCTGCTGGACGGGGTGAGAGGAGTTCATCTCTTTTGGGCGACTGCGGTGACCCTGCCCTTGGTGATTGCTTTTTCGGGCGGAGTCGGATTATGGATCACTCTCTGGGTCTCGCTGCTCGTCCTTGCAGCCGGTTCGTACCTCCGCCGGCACCAGGGCGGGGTGACAGGAAACAGCTTCGGCGCCATCGCGCAGCTCAGCGAGGCTTTGGCCATGGTTCTCTATGCGTCGCTTTATTAACATCCAGCCGAGGTTGTGAAAAAATCTTGACAAATCTTTTTCGTCGTTGTAATTGTCGCTTTGTCACATTGCTCTAAGGCTTCATAGGGAAGTCCGGTGTAATTCCGGCGCGGTCCCGCCACTGTGATGGCCACGAAAGCCGCAAGAAGCCACTGTCCCGAGTTGTGTCGAGGGGCGGGAAGGCGCGGCGAGTAGGTTAAAGCCTAAGCCAGGAGACCTGCCTTAGAGCCTCTGAACCGGCCTCTCCGAAGGAGAGAGAAAGGTGCGCGTCTTTTCCCCTTCTGTTGACAGAGGCCTGATGGGGTTGTCTTATATGAGGCTGGTCTGGTCTCTGCTGATATCGCTTTCGATTCACGCGGTGCTCGTGTCTTTCGCAGTATCCCTTTTTTTGCGCGCGGAACGGGAGCCCACGGTTTTCCCCGTAGTAGTCCTCAGCGGCAGCGGGGAAGGCGCAGAAGGGTTGGCGGAAAAGGGGGCGCAGGGGGGGAGGCAGGGCCGAGGGGGCCGGCCTCGCGCGGTCGCGGACGAACCACAAGAGCGAGGTATCTCCGACAACCGTAGGCAGGAAATGGCCGCAAAAAGTATCGCTCAAGAGCCGTTCGCAACTCAAGCTTCCATTGAGACCGGGCCGGTCCTGACGGGGTTCAGGCGCGGCGGCGAAGAGCCGGGCGAATCTTCCGGGGAAGCAGGAATAGGCGGAGGTGGAGGAAAATCCGGCGGCCGCGGCGCTGCTCAGGCCGGGGGCGGCTTGGCGGGATCGGGTGGAGGGAGCGGCGCGGGTGGATCCGGCTTCGGCCGAGTCGGCTACGCTTATAACCCCAGGCCGAGGTATCCGGAAGCGGCACGCCGAGAAGGTTGGGAGGGGACCGTTATCCTGCGGGTCCTGGTGGATCAGGAAGGGAAATCGAGATTGGTCGAAGTCGGTCGAAGCTCAGGATTTGACGCTCTCGATCGGGCTGCCTCGGACGCAGTCAAGTCGTGGCGTTTTCATCCCGCTCACTCTGGACAAAGAAAAGTAGAGAGCTGGGTCAGGATTCCCGTTGTGTTCAGTTTGGCTGATGTAAGAGAGTAAACATCAACAATAGGAGGACAGAAGGAAAATCTCGTCAACCGCAGTCGGATGCAAGGGAATGGGGTGTAAATCCCCTGCTGCCCCGCAACTGTGATGGCCACGAAAGCCGCAGGAAGCCACTGTCCTGAGCCAAGTCGAAGGGTGGGAAGGCGCGGCGAGTAGGACAAAGCCTAAGCCAGGAGACCTATCCGATCTGCCTTCAATCATCCCCTTTCGCGGGAAAAGGAGGCTCTATGAAGTTTTTCTGGCTGCTTATCTTAGTGATTTTTCTCCCCATGCTCCTGTCGGCGGCGGAGCCGAAGCAGGAAGAGACCCTCGCCCCCGTAGTGGTCACCGCAACCAGTGTCGAAACGCCCCAGGAAGAGGTTAGCACTTCGGTCACAGTGATCACCGAGAAAGAAATTCAAGAAAAGAAAGCCGAAACGGTCTTGGAGGTCCTGCGCAACGTGCCCGGATTGGATGTGGTTCAGTCAGGTTCCCGGGGAACTACGACATCCGTGTTCATTCGCGGCGCCGAATCCGATCAGGTTTTGGTCCTAATTGATGGCATGGAAGCTAACAGCACAACCACAGGTGCCTTTGATTTCGCGCACCTCACTACGGAAAGTATCGAGCG
>MGSR01000021.1 GCA_001798565.1 Deltaproteobacteria bacterium RIFCSPLOWO2_12_FULL_60_16 | reverse complement strand
AGCTCAGGGCTTATGTGACCATCACATTCGACCATTGTTTCGTTATCAGGGACCTGAAGATTATTCACGGCACGACGGGGCTTTTTGTATCCATGCACAGCAAGAAGCGCAAGGACGGCACTTACAAAGACATCGCCCATCCCATCAACAACGAGACCCGCAGAATGATAGAGGAGAAGGTCATCGCGGAATACGAGAGAGTGCTTGCGGGAGGAGGCGGCCAAAGAGCGCTGGGAGGGGAGTGACCGTCGTTCCTCGAGGGTCGGGCGAGCTTCCTCGGCAGGAAGTTCGGGGTTGGGCGGTCGCCAAGCGGTAAGGCCCCGGACTTTGGATCCGGTATCGAAGGTTCGAATCCTTCCCGCCCAGCCAGATTTTACTTCCCCGCAGGTTTTGTCTATGTGATGGCTAGCCCGAGAGGGCTATTCTTTTTTGCGGAGACTTTATTGGATTATGAAACAGTCGCCGGACGAGCTCAAGATATTCGCCGGAAACTCCAATCCACCCTTGGCCCGTGAGATCTGTCAGTATCTCAAGGTCCCTCTCGGGAAGGCGACGGTGGAAACCTTCAGCGATGGGGAGAGCAAGGTTGAAGTCAAGGAAAACGTGCGCGGGGGGGATGTTTTCGTGATTCAATCGACCTGCGCTCCGGGAAACGATAATCTCATGGAGATGCTCTTGATGCTCGATGCCTTTAAGAGGGCCTCGGCGAAAAGGATCACGGCGGTCATCCCATATTTCGGGTACGCCCGGCAGGACCGGAAGGTGGCGCCCCGGGTGCCGATCAGCGCGAAGCTGGTGGCGGATCTGATCACGACCGCAGGGGCGTCCCGCATTCTCACGATGGATTTGCACTCGGGGCAGATTCAGGGCTTTTTCAACATCCCGGTGGATAACCTTTACGCGACGCCGGTGCTGCTGCAGTACATCCAGCGCCATTTGAACCGCCACGAGGTTGCGATTGTCTCTCCCGATGCGGGCGGGGTGGAGAGGGCCAGGGATTTTGCCACCCGGCTGAACGCCTCCCTGGCGATCATCGACAAGAGGCGGAGCGGGCCCAACGTGGTGGCGGAAATGAACATCATCGGCGAGGTCAAGGGGCAAACGGCGATTTTGCTGGACGATATGGTGGACACCGCGGGGACGCTGACGATGGCCGCCGAGGCGTTGAAGCGGGAGGGTGCGAAGAGGATTTTCGGATGCTGCACCCATGCGGTGCTGTCGGGTCCGGCGATCCGCAAGATCGATGAGTCTCCCATGGAGGAGCTGATCGTGACCAATTCCATTCCCCTTCAGCCCACGGCCGCGAAATGCAAGAAAATCAAGATGCTTTCGGTGGCCCACCTGATCGGCGAGGCGATCCGGCGCACTCATAGTGAGAAATCGATCAGCTCCCTGTTCGATTGAACAGCCCTTTTTTGAGATTGAATAGGCAGGAGGTACATTGCTTTGGAAACCATTGAAATTCAAGTCGAGCCGCGTGAGGCGGGTGCCAAGGGGAAGGCGAAGCAGCTTCGCCGCGAGGGGAAGCTGCCGGGAATTTTTTACGGTCCAAAGGCCGAGTCCGTTCCTCTGGAGCTCGACAGGAAAGATTTTCTCAGCCGCGTCGCGGGTCTCGAGGGCTCCCGTCTGATTCGCATCAAATCGTCATCGCCTCTGCTGGCGGAGCGCGTCGCCCTGGTCAAGGAGATGCAGTTTCATCCCGTGACCGGCGAGGTCGTCCATGCGGATTTATACGAGGTGGATCTCAGCGCGAGGATCCGGGTCAAGGTGCCGCTCCATTTCGTCGGCAAGGCGGAGGGTGTGGTTCGAGGAGGCATCCTCCAGCCGGTCGTGCGCGAGATCGAGGTCGAGTGTCTGCCGATGGATATCCCGGAGTACTTCGACGTGGAGGTTTCCTCTCTGGACATCGGTCATTCGCTGCACGTAAAGGATTTATCGATTCCGGAGGGAGTCACGGCGGTCTACGAGTCGAACCTTACCCTGGTGACGGTCGTGCCTCCGACGGTTGAGGAAGCGCCGGCTGCGGCGGAGGTCGCCCCGGTTGCTGTCGAGGGCGCCGAGGCTGTTGCGCCCGCCGCCGAGGAAAAGAAAGAAGAAGAAGGTTCCGAGGCCTAATCTGTCTGGTCAACCGTGCTCGTGCTCGGTTATCGTGCTCGTTCACGAACACGAGCCACCCCTCGACTTGACTCGGGGTGGTGAGTTTATCGAACCACGAACACGAACAACGTAACTGATAATTCAGCAGTGAAGGTTGTTGTCGGTCTGGGGAACCCAGGCAAGAAGTACGCGCACACCAGACACAACCTGGGTTTCCTGGTCGTGGATCGGATCGCCGCGGAGAACCGCGTCACCGTCAAGCGGAAAAAGCAGGACTCTTTGATCGGCGAGTGGCAGACCAACGGGGAGAGGGTTCTTCTGGTCAAGCCACAGACCTTCATGAACCATAGCGGTGAGGCCGCGAGACAGCTCCTCCGACTCTTTCCGTTCACCGCCAAGGATCTCATCGTCATCCACGACGATCTCGACCTGCCTTTCGGCCGCATTCGCATACGCCCCAGGGGCGGGGCCGGAGGGCATCGAGGGATGGTGTCGATACTGGAGGCGTTGGGCGAAGAAGGTTTTTTCCGGGTGCGCGTCGGCATCGGCCGCCCGCCCACCGGCGTCGATCCGACGGATTACGTGCTCGAGCCGTTCTCTCGGGAGGAGAGGGCCCATTTGGATCAGCTTGTTTCCCGGGCGGCGGAGGCTGTTGGATGCCTTCTCGAACAGGGTCCGCAGCGCGCCATGGAGATTTTCAACCGGGCGGAGTAGGCGGAATAGAGAGGGTAGAGAAGGATCTATATGGATGGTCTGCTCATTTGGATTCCCTGGTTCGGCGTGGGCGGCTTGTTGATCGGTTTTTTTATCTATCGCGGTCTCCTTACAGTTCCCGCCGGGAACGCGAGGATGCAGTCTGTGGCCGCCTCCATCTACGATGGGGCGATGGCCTTTTTGAAGAGGGAATACCAGATCCTATCGGTCTTTGTCGTCGTCGTGGCGGCGCTTTTGGCCTGGCAGCTAGGGGCGCAGACGGCCGCGGCTTTTTTCAGCGGGGCCGTCTTCTCAGCCCTGGCGGGATTTTTCGGTATGAAGGCGGCGACCCAGGCCAATGTTCGGACCACCGAGTCGGCGCGGGCCAACGGGCAGGGGGCGGCGCTACTCATCGCCTTCAATGGCGGTTCGGTCATGGGACTGGCCGTTGCCAGCCTGGGTCTCGTCGGGGTCGGGGTTTTCTATTTGCTCTACGGCGATCCCGAGACGGCGCAGTACATCAACGGCTTTGCCATGGGAGCAAGCTCGATCGCCCTCTTCGCTAGGGTCGGCGGCGGCATCTACACCAAGGCCGCCGATGTAGGCTCGGATCTGGTGGGAAAGGTCGAGGCGGGGATACCCGAGGACGATCCGCGGAACCCGGGCGTTATCGCGGACAACGTGGGGGACAACGTCGGCGACGTGGCCGGGATGGGAGCGGATCTTTTCGAATCCTATGTCGGGTCCATGATCGCGGTCATCGCCATCGGCGCGACTCTACCGCCCCAGGATATGGCCCGGCTTTTCGCGACCCCGGATATAGCCTCCAAGACGGCGCTCATGTCCTTTCCCCTCTTTCTTGCCTTAGTCGGTTTGATCGCTTCGGTGATCGGCATCTTTTCCATACGAGTGGTCAAGAACATCGATCCCCAATTGGCCTTGCGGACGGCGACGATCGTCACCACGCTGCTGTTTTTGGTGGGCGCCCTCGTCGTGGCCCGCGTCAGCAGCGTCAACACTTCGGTGTTCCTGGCCGTATTGGCGGGCTCGCTCGGCGGCATGATCATCGGTTTTATCACCGAGTACTATACCTCCTCCTGGCCGGTCTACCGTATCGTCAACGCGAGCAAGACGGGTTACGCTACCAATATCATCCAGGGGCTCGCAGTCGGACTCGAGAGCTGCGCGCTTCCGGTCGTGGTCATCTGCGTCGCGATTTTCGTCTCGTATTATGCGGCAGGAATCTATGGCATCGGGATCGCCGCTGTGGGGATGCTGGCGACTGTGGGGATGACCATGAGCGTGGACGCCTACGGACCGATCGCCGATAACGCGGGCGGCATTTCCGAGATGTGCGGTCTGGGGCCGGACGTGCGAAAGATCACCGACGGGCTGGATTCCCTGGGAAATACCACGGCGGCGATCGGGAAGGGTTTTGCGATCGGCTCCGCGGCGCTCACGGCCCTTGCGCTCTTCTCCGCTTACACCACGGCCATCGATGCCAAGTCCTTGGAGATGGGAGGGTCGCCCTTGCAGATCGATATTACCGATCCCAGGGTTGTCATCGGCCTCTTTGTGGGCGCCATTATCCCGTATATGATCGGCGCTATGACCATGACGGCGGTCGGACGGGCCGCGGGCAGCATGATCGATGAGATCCGCCGCCAGTTTCGGGAGATCGCCGGGTTGCTCGAAGGGCGCGAGGGGGTCAGGCCCGACGCCGCGAGCTGCGTGGACATATCGACGCAGGCGGCGCTCAGGGAAATGATCGCCCCGGGTCTGCTCGCCGTGTTCGCCCCGGTCGCCGTGGGTTTTCTTCTGGGTCCTGAAAGCCTCGGGGGCATGCTCGCCGGCGCCACCGTGAGCGGGGTCCTGTTGGCGCTGATGATGGCGAATGCTGGCGGAGCCTGGGACAATGCCAAGAAGGCCATCGAGAAGGGGGAGATCGAAGGCGAGAAGAAGGGTTCCGAGGCTCACAAAGCGGCTGTGGTGGGAGACACCGTGGGAGATCCCTTTAAAGACACGGCGGGTCCGTCCATGAATATCCTGATCAAACTCATGTCCATAGTCTCCCTGGTGATAGCCCCGTTGTTGGTCTAGGGGCGAATTGTAAAGCAGAATATACTGTGATAGAAATTAAACTTTGCGATGGAAAGGAAAGATACCGTGACTCCTTATGAGACGATCTTTATCGTTCATCCCGACCAGGGAGGAAAGGTAAAGGAGTATACCGATAGGTTCAAGAAGATCATCGAAGGGCTGGATGGGACGGTCTCCCACGTGGACGAGTGGGGATTGATGGATCTTGCCTATCGTATCGAGAAACAGGCCAAAGGGCATTACGTTCTTGTTCGGTATCAATCTTCCGCCCGCGCGGTCGAGGAGCTCGAGCGCAATCTGAAGCTGAGCGACGGCATACTGCGTTACCTCACGGTGCGTTTGGACGAGGACGCGAAGGCGCCGGCGCGGCCAAGACAGGCGCAGGTATCCGAAGAAGGCAGGAAAAGTCCCGAGGAGGATTTAGCGAAGCCAGAACCGTAGGCGTTGTTTTTTTAAACTTCGGAGAGTAGACGCCCGATGGGGGAGTATAACAAGGTTATCCTTCTGGGAAACCTGA
Source organism: Deltaproteobacteria bacterium RIFCSPLOWO2_12_FULL_60_16 (assembly GCA_001798565.1). GTDB lineage: Bacteria > Desulfobacterota > Binatia > UBA9968 > UBA9968 > UBA9968. Next base: position 3,267 of record MGSR01000021.1, on the reverse strand, counting down.
CTCGTGATCCAGAGCTCCGGTACACCCCCGCGGGATTGGCAGTCTGTGAATTCCCCCTCGCGGTACGCCATAAATACAGGATCCACGACGAGACCAAGGAGGACGTCTGTTACATAGACGTGGTAGTTTTTGGCCGCGTGGGAGAGCGCGCCAAGGAGCATCTCCGTCGCAGTTCGCGGGTCTTGGTGGACGGTCGACTGACCCAAAGAAGATGGGAGACCCCGGAGGGGCAGAAGAGAACTAAGTACGAGGTGGTGGCCACGACGGTGCAATTTATCGATCTGGGAGGCGCTCCGGCTCCGGGGCAAGAGGAGGATCTCCCGCTCTAGCGAAAGAGGTGCAATTAAGAAATGGCTTATTACAAGGCTCCAGCTTCGCGAATGAACCGGGAACGGGGGGAAGAAGACAAAGGCCCGGGCCGGCGTCGGCTTATGATGCGGCGCAAGGTCTGTCGGTTTTGCGCCGATAAGGAACTCAAGATCGACTACAAGGACACCAAGGTGTTGGGCGGGTTCGTCACCGAGAGAGGAAAAATCACCCCCAGTCGCATTACCGGCAATTGCGCGCACCACCAGCGGCTGCTTACGACCGCGATCAAGAGGGCGCGCAGCCTTGCCCTTCTCCCTTTCTCCACGGCCAGAAACTAAGCTGGCCCTGGTGGATAGAGACCTCTATGCGTCGGCTGGATTTCGTTAAAAGTTTTTTTCTTGCCGCGATCTCGACGATCGTGCTCTTCCTGTCCGGCGTCGCCATCCCTTTGGTCGGCGTGCTGATGATCCCCCTGGTCCCCCAGCCGGCCCTGGCGTTCGGCCTGCGCTGGGGTAAAGGCCGCGCTCTCGCCCTGGTGCTCCTTGTCAGTCTTCTCCTCCTGTCTTTCGGCGGTAAGGAGGTCGCGTTGGGCTATTCGCTCCTTGCCCTGATGGTATTTTTGCTTTTGTTTTCGTTTGGCCGGGGCTGGTCCATTGAAGGGGTCGTGGCGGGGACGGCCGGCGGCATGCTCGCCGCCGCCTTCGCGGTCCTCGTCTATTTTTTCGGCTCCCTGTCCCTGATGCAGGGGGTTTTGAGGGCGGCGCTCAGAGAGAATCTGGAAATTTCCCTCAAGGTCTACGAGAAGGTGGGGTTTTCCGGCGAGAGCCTGGAGCTGCTCAGAGAAAGAGCGCCTCAAATCATCGACCTCGTGCTCCGCATTATGCCGGCTCTGGCCTTCGTCGGCTTCGTGACGGTCATTCTCATCAATCTGTTTTTTCTCTACCGCCGCTTTCCCGGTCACCACGCCTCCCTTGTTTCGACAGGGGATGTCCGGGAATGGAAGTCGCCCGAGCCGCTGGTCTGGTGCTTCATCCTGGCCGGTTTTTCTCTTTTTCTGCCCGTCGGGGGGTTTGTCAAGGCCCTGGCGCTGAACTCTTTCCTGGGGATCGCGGTTTTTTACTTTTTACAGGGCCTGGCGATTGTCGCCTATTATTTTCACCACAAGAATGTTCCCTATTTTTTGCGCAGCCTGGCATACATCCTCATTGTATTCGAGCAGCTCTTTACCCTCTTCGTGGTGGGGCTCGGCCTGTTTGATCTTTGGGGAGATTTCCGCCGCCTGAAGAAGAAGGATTTGAACCCGAGCCAGGCATCGTAACAGATTGAACCGTTTGAACGAGTTGAACCGTTTAAACCGCTCAAGAGGTTCAAATAGTTTAAGCCGACAGTTTATCGGAGGAGAAAGACATGGAAGTGATACTAAAGGAAGATATTCAGAATCTGGGCAAGATGGGAGAAGTCGTGCGGGTGCGCGACGGTTACGCGCGCAACTATCTGTTGCCGCGCGGTCTGGTCCTCATGGCCAACAAGAAAAACCTCAAGGGCTTCGAGCATCAGAAACGGGTCGTGGCCTCCCAAAAAGAGCGGGTCGTCAAGCAAGCCGAGACCCTGAGCCAGAAGTTGGCCGGCGCTGCCTTGACCATTGCGGTGAAGGCCGGAGAGGAAGGAAAGCTTTTCGGCTCGGTGACCAACATCGACATCGAGAAGGCCCTCAGGGCAAAGGGCTTCGACCTCGAGCGCCGCAAGATTCACCTGGACGAGCCGATCAAGAGCCTCGGCGATTACGAAATCCCTGTCCGTTTGACTGCGGACGTGACGGCAACCGTCAAAGTGTCCGTGGTTTCCGAGTAGGCGAAAGGCTGGAAATCGCCGTTGGCCCGCTTCGCATTTGGGGCGGGGAGAAAAATCACAGGGTCATACGCCGGCTTTTCGTTAGTTGGCAGAAGCCTTTGAGCGCATCCATGTATACGGTCATTGTAGTGGACGACCACCCGGATATTACCGACTTCGTCAAAATAGCTCTGGAGGCGCAGGGTCACAGCGTCATTTGCGCGCATAGCGGGCCGGAGCTGTTCCGGCAATTGGAGGGGGTGAAGCCGGACGTGATTTTTCTCGACATCATGATGCCCAAAATGGACGGCTTCGAGGTTCTGAAGCGACTCAGGGAGAATCCCAGCACCTCAGATATTCCGGTTATCCTCTTGACCGCCAAGAGTCAGTATGAGGACATACTGACGGGGTACAAAGAGGGCGCCGACTACTATATCCCCAAGCCCTTTGTCAGCGCGCAGTTGATCGCCGCCATGGATCTCGTCCTGGGATGGGCTAAGAAGTAGCGCGGCCTCGATAAAACCGCTCTGAGGCGAAGCTGGATAGATTTCCTTTGCTGTTTGCTCGGCGGCGCTGAACCGCTCAGCGCGCGCGCTCGCCGACCTTGGTCGAGAGCTGCTTGAGCCGTTCGCGGTTGCGCGGGGAGAGGGTCGCGGCGAACGCGGCCGGATCGCTCTTCGCGCGCTCGAGCGTCTCGGTAATCTTCTTCATGTCGCCGCCTGCGCTCTGCATCAGATCGACGAAGATGTCGATGGCGAACTGGTAGAATTCCTGGGTAACCGGCTCGGAGCCGGCCAGCGCGCGGACCTGGCGGTCCGCCTCCACGGCCTTGCGGTCCTTGGTGATGGCCGTCTGGCGCAGCGCGGGGTCCTGGATCACCCGGATCGCCTCCGCGAGCGCTTTCGCGGTCTGCGGATCGAGCGTTTGCGCGCCGAGGGACGGCGCGACCGCAAGCGATAGAGCGGCGAGGGTGACGATTGCAAGCCTCATCATGGTCCTTCCCGTATACCACTATCCCACTTACGGGACAACTTTCATTCGTGCGTGCATTGGGCTACTTCTTAATACGCGTGTTGCAGCACTCTGCGCTCCCGCCCAACACGAATGCGCCGTACACCGAGGGCGGAT
>MGSR01000020.1:6029-8660 GCA_001798565.1 Deltaproteobacteria bacterium RIFCSPLOWO2_12_FULL_60_16 | reverse complement strand
CATGACAACCGGCTACCTCAACTTTCTCATGATGATGGGCGTCGCCAACGCCACTCCGCCGAGCCACGCGGAAGCTCTCGACGCGGGCTTCCCGGCCGTGTCGTTTTTTAGTTGGGATGCTCCTAAGTAAGACCAATTCCCTGGCACCGCGAGACGGAATATGCGGAAGTAGGTTTCGGCCTTTGTCGTTATCCATAAGTGAGCGACTCTTTACAATTCAGCGTAACCATCATAGAAATCCTCGCATGTGCACGTATCCAAAACGTGCTATACGGAAGTAAGGCGGTACTACACGGAACAAGATATTCATAGTTAGACCGCACGCGGAGGATGGCGATTCTCTCCGAGGAAGCTGAGATGGCAAAACACGCACGCTGGCCGATGTGGCTAGGGGTTAGCTACGCGGCTCTGGTTGGCGCTGCACTGGTCTTTGCGCTCCAGCCAGGCGGCGAAGGGCTCAGGGGCGTTTGGGCAGTGCTTCTGGCGCTGCCGTGGAGCGCGCTGAGTGTGTTTCTCTTCGATGCCATCAATCCGCGGTTCACGGACCAATTCGGGCCAGTTGCGGCACTCGTGGGTGGGCTCCTGAACGCGTACCTGGTTTATGTCATCGCGAGCCGGTCGCAGAGGCCGGACAAATGAGGGCGAGTTCTTAAGGTAGACGCGCGTTCTAACTCCAGCTGGTGCGGACAGGCCGCCAGCGCTGTGCCATCATTAACTGCCGTGCCGGCCCGCCGCACAGCAGGTCGTTGGGCAAACAGATTGACTCTATAGGGTAAGATTGTAGTAGGGCGCTGGTGATTTGGACAGCCTGGAACAATGGGAGCTATCACGCTTCGGGCGCTGGTTACGGCTTCAAGGTAGATGCCAACGATCGTGACCGGTACTTTAGGCACAATTGGGGTACCGTCTTTGTTGAATTGCCTCGTGGCTTAACGTTTGCGCGTGCGGAAGTCAATGTTACAAAATCTTCTTTTTGGGTCCCACAGTGTGATGAACTGATAAGTCAGGTGATTGGTCGCTGGCTTCTCGACGAGGGATACGCGCCGTGGCCCCAGAGTGCCTCGCCAAAGTTCGAAGTTGATCCGGCTGGGGATCGTCGGTTCGTATTGAAAGGATGTGTTGCCTAACATCGCCGCTTTAGCCGCCTTTAACGGAGCGTGCTTCTCATGTGCGGGCTCAAGGTCAAACTTCCATTTCTTAGGGGAAAGAAAGGGGTCGGGAGTCTTTATCCCAACGAACTACTCAGTACCCTTCGCTCACATTCGTGCTCGTCCGGGGTCGTGTTCGTGATTTGTGATCGTGTTCGCCCCATCTCCTCCTTAAGAGCACGAGGTACGATAACAAGAAAGGATAAAAATACGAGCCACGTCCACGAGTAACGATTATCCGTGAAATGTAATTGGCGATGTCGCTGCAACGTGCTCTGCATCAGAACTGACGTTCATAGTCATCATGGCTTCCAACCCAGAACCAAGTTACCGTGTCGCCTTCCAGATTACCCAAAGCACGATAGCCTCGTGTGAGACGCACCGACCAAATGCGTTCTTCCTGATTGACACACTTAAAATGTAATGATGGGTGAAACGGCGAGTCGCGCCAAAGCTGGAATGACTTTCTGGCAGATCGCTTAACCTCTTCCGGCAGGGCTTGATAGGCTTCCCAAAAGCGCGGCAGCGTTTGGGATTTCACAGTTTGTCGTAATCCATGTCGCTTGCTTTCCCCGCGGCTATGTCCTTTCGTGCCTTGCGGGCTGCAGCGACGAGGCCGGCTTTCTTCCGCTCAAATAGATCGTCCCATCTCCCCTCGTCTCGAGCGTCTTCCACCAAATCCCGCAACTCTTCCACAACCCGCTCCTGCGCCTTCTCCGGTAGGGACTCGATCATTTTGACGACGGTTTCTGTCGCTTTACTCATAGCGGCTCCTATCAGTGGGTATTGTACCAAAAGCGGTGTCGTACTTCCAACTGACTTACTCGCTGGGTTGGACCTTTTTGACCAGCCTGTGAACAGGCTTTTTCAACAGCCTCTTGAACCCTTAAACCCTTGAACCGTGCAACCTAAAAGCTACGGAGTGTACATACCATCAATCAGCCCGGTAGCTTCCTTAGGGAACATGCCTAACTCAACTCCCTCTCTGAGAAAGCTCTTCTGGGCCTTGAGGGTGGGCTGGTCAGGCCAGGTGAAATCAGCCGGGAGCAGGAATATCTTCGTGCGTTGCCAGGCGAGAGAGAGATCCTCGGCTTTCTCCAACCCGAAGAACTGCTTCGCGTATTTACGAAAATGCGCTTCGTCCTGCTGGACGCCCCGGTAGGCCTCGGTCCAGGCCGACCTCAGCCGGGAAACCATCGGCCCATTCTCCTTCACCCAGGGCTCCAGACCCGCGAGCCAGATGACGGGCATGACCTTGACGTTGAGCAGCCGCGATAGCTCGTCGCGAAAGCCCAAGAGCGTTCGGTATTTTCCCGTGGTAACAAGACGCGACACATGGGCCTCCCAGATCAGACCCGCCTCCACCTCCCCTTTTTCCAAAACCGCGATGATGGCCGGCGCTCCCAATTTCTTAAGCTGGAAATCCTTTTCAATGTTGACGCCCCGCTTGCGCATCATGAAATCAAACAGGTTGTAGAGCGTG
>MGSR01000020.1:4939-5852 GCA_001798565.1 Deltaproteobacteria bacterium RIFCSPLOWO2_12_FULL_60_16 | reverse complement strand
ATCGCCTTTATGCCCAGCAGGCGCTGGATCTCCGGAACTCCGGCCCAGCGCGGCTTCATGATAAAGCCGTTCTTGCGATCCAGCCCTTTGTCGAGAATATACTGGCCTCCCAGGCCGAAGAGCCCGTCCTGAGGCAGTCCCACCTCTACGGTCGGCAGCTCCGCCGCTGCGACTCGCAAACTCGAAAGGGGAAACACTACGAGAAACGCAAATGAAATGATCCGAAGAAAAAGGGTTAACATGCTCTTACCTCCTCTTCCATGAGCTTGAGCACCGATTGAAGCAGCCTCTTTTTGAACCCGATAAAACCGAAATCGTCCAGCTCTCTTTCCAGGGGCGGAAGCGGGTTGTCCAGGATTTCCGCGACATGCGCCGGCCGCGCCGACAGGATCACGATCCGGTCCCCCATGTACGCGGCCTCTTCCACGTCGTGGGTAACGAGCAGGGCTGTCTGCCTGAGCCCGGCGCATATCGCGAGGGTATCCTCGCGCAACTTGCGGGCGGTAAATTGGTCGAGCTTGCTGAACGGCTCGTCCATGAGAAGCACTTCAGGCTCGATAACCAGACCGCGGGCCAAGCCCACTCGCTGGCGCATCCCGCCGGATAAATAGAGAGGGTACTGCTTGCGGAACTCGAGCAGGCCTACCATGCCAAGATATTTGTGGATCCGCTCCTTCCATTCGGCCTGAGGCACCTCCATGCCCTTTAAAGCAAAGATCAGGTTGTCCTCCACCCGTTTCCAGTTGAGCAAGCGCGGGTCCTGGAATACATAGCCGAGCTGCGGCGCTAGGGTTGTCGCCCGGCCGTGGTCCGACACCACTTCCACCCTGCCCTGCTCCAAGCGCTCCAGCCCTGAAATGGCGTTTAAAAGAGTCGACTTGCCGCAACCCGATGGCCCCAACAGGCAAGTGAC
>MGSR01000020.1:0-4872 GCA_001798565.1 Deltaproteobacteria bacterium RIFCSPLOWO2_12_FULL_60_16 | reverse complement strand
AAGAACTTCACGGCGCCATCTACGTGAACGTAGGCCACTTATCGTCTCCACGCTTCGACCCGGGGCCGCCACTGCGTTACCATCCGCTCCAGCCAGCCGATGATGCCGAATTCGATTACGATCATGACAACCAGAAATGTTATCGTCCAGGCGAGCACCGTTTTCATAGAGAAGACGTTAAACCCTCGGACGACTTGGTAGCCGACACCATTGCTGAAGCCGAACATCTCGACTACGACGACTACCTTCCATGCCAGGCCCAGGCCATAACGGACCGCCGCCAGGATATGCGATACCAGTTGCGGCAGGATCACGTCCACCACCTTGGACCAAGGACGAGCGTGAAAGGCCTTGCTCATATCGATGAGATCCTTATCGATGGATTTCGTTCCCTGCCATATGCTGATGGCGAGCATGGGAAAGATGGTCACGGCCACCGCGGCATAGGCGCTGGTCTCGTTAAGACCGAAAAACATGATCATGAGAACGGCCCAGATAAGACCCGGCATGGTAAGTCCGAGAATCACCGGCGGCTCGAAAAAACTCTCCAGGCTTCTGAGCGTGCCCATGAGAATGCCCAAAGGAACGCTCAGCACCATGGCAATAGCGAATCCCACCGCGACGCGGCGCAGGGTAGCGCCCATCTCGGCAAAGAAGTTTCCCGTCGAGACAATCTCCGCCACCTCCGCAAAGGTGTCCCAGGGACGAGGTATCAACGTGGGAGGAAAGAAGAGGCCCAGCGCCCACCAAATCAAAATCAGCGTCGCGATCGAACCGACCCTGAGCCCGATCTCCATGGCCGCCTCGCGCGCTCGGCCGCCGCCGACGCCGGAAAGAGCGCCCAGGCTCACCGCGCCGGCGGCGGCCTGAGCTTGAACGGACAGCGTCTTTTGCTCTTGTGCCATACTAAAACTAAAACGGAGACTCATCCTACTTCCGTCGCCAATCCCGTGTCAACGCGCCGGCGCGGAGTTTGACTTTTGAGGGGATATCATATAAGAAATTTTTCAATCGCAACTGGAACGGGATCAGTTCATTCTCTCCCTACAGCCCATTCCCACTCACCTGGAGGAACCCTATGAGCAAGGCAATGAAAAAGGCCGCCGGCGCCCCGGCAAAGATGATCGCGGATCTGCGCAGCGCCCTGGAGTGGCTTAAGGCGGAAGGCGATCTGATCGAGAGCGACAAAGAGGTCAATCCCGATCTTGAGATCACCGGAATTCAGAAGCAATTGGACGGCGGCTGTCCGATTCTTTTCAACAACATCAAAGACAAGCCGCACCATCGCTGCGTCACGAACCTATTCGGCGACATGAACGTCATCAACAAGATGTTCGGCTGGAAAGACCACACCGACCGCACGAGAAAGCTGGCCTACTCTATTACGCATCCGATCCCGCCCGTCATCGTCGACCAAAAGAGCGCGCCGGCGCAAGAGGAAGTGCTCGAAAAACCCAAGGACGCCAACGAATTCGTGGTGCCGATCCGGCACACGGACATCGAGCCTGAATTGACCGTCGGCTCCGGCAACCGCTTGATCTCCGGCGAGTATTTCGGCGGCGGCACGGACCTCGGTTACAACCGCATGAACTTCCGCTGGGGCAACGTGGGGACGTTCCAGATCTCCCCGGGCTCCCATATGTGGCAGGTGGTCACCAAATACTACAAAGAGAACAAGCCTATTCCTATCACGATGAACTTCGGCTTGCCGCCGGCCTGCACGCTGATGGCCGGCGCCGGCTTCGACTACGTCATTCTCCCCCAGGGCTGCGACGAGGTCGGCATGGCGGGCGCGGTCCAGGGCGCCCCGGTGCGGCTGGTCAAAGCGCGCACCGTAGACGCCTTGGCGGTCGCCGACGCCGAAGTCGTCCTGGAAGGCTACGTCAACCCGCGGGATCGCCGCTTTGAGACCGCCGAGTCCGAGAAGGCGGGAGTTCAGGGCCGCTACCATTTCCACCCGGAGTGGGCCGGCTACATGGGCAAGGCTTACAAAGCGCCGACTTTCCATGTCACCGGGGTGACCACGCGCAGGCGCGAATCCAAACCGATTATTTTTCCATTGGGCGTCCACACCCTCGATGATCACAACATCGACACGACGGTGCGAGAGGCTTCCATGTTCGAGCTGTGCGAACGGATGCAGCCGGGCATCATCATGGACGTCAACATTCCCTACTGCATGACCGATTGGGGCGGGGCGATCATCCAGGTCAAGAAGCGCAACAAGATCGACGAGGGCTGGCAGCGTAACTTCATGGCGGCGATCCTCGCCACCTCCCAGGGCTCCCGCCTGGTCGTCGCCGTCAGCGAGGACACCGATCCCTACGACATGGACGACGTGATGTGGTGTTTCACCACCCGCGTGAATCCCAAGGCCGATATCATCAACCCGCTGCCGGGCGGGCGCGGCCAAACCTTCATGCCGGCCGAGCGGATGACCGCCGGCGAGAAAGAGTGGACCGCCTCCAACACCATGTTCGAGGGCGGCATGGGCATCGACGCCACCGTTCCGTTCGGCTACGAGAACGACTTCATGCGCCCGGTCTATCCGGTCGATCGGGTCGATCTCAAGAAATTTTTCAGCGACAAGGATATTCAGAACGCAAAATCCCGGATGAGAGGCTGGGTCCATTCCCTGGCCCGCACCGGAAGATGATCGCGTTCGTGACCGTGATTCGTGTTCGTTACGGGCACGAGCCTGCGACAGGTGAGGAGGGGCGGGGCGTGATGCCCTGCCCTTTTTTTTTGGATCACAGATGCCGGATCAAGAAAAACGCGCCGGACTGCTTTCCCCCTTTCGGGTTCTGGATCTAACCGACGAGCTGGGCTTTCTCTGCGGCAAGATCCTGGGCGACCTGGGCGCCGATGTGATAAAAATCGAGAGGCCGGGCGGCGACGCGGCGAGAGGTATCGGCCCGTTTTTTCACGGGCGGCCCGATCCCGAGAAGAGCCTCTACTGGTTCGGCTTCAATAATAACAAGCGGGGCGTCACGTTGAACCTGGAGAGCCCGCGCGGCCGGGAGCTCTTTTCCAGACTGGCCGGTGGGGCCGATTTCCTCATCGAGTCCTTCGTGCCCGGATACCTGGACGGTCTCGATCTGGGCTACGCCGCCTTGAGCCGGAAGAACCCGCGCTTGGTGCACACCTCGATCACCCCTTTCGGCCAGACCGGACCCTACTCGCGCTTTCTCGCCTCGGATATCGAGATCCTGGCGATGAGCGGCTGCATGTCGCTCACCGGCGACCCGGAGCGCCCTCCCCTGCGGGCGAGTTTTCCCCAATCCTACCATTGGACAGGCTCTTACGCGGCGGCCGGCACCCTTATGGCGCATCTGCACCGGCAGCGGAGCGGCGAGGGTCAGCAGGTGGATGTCTCGGCTCAGGCCTGCCTGCTCTGGGCCTTTTCCCACGCCCACGTCTTCTGGGATCTCAACCGCCACCTCGAGAAGCGGGCCGGCTCCTTCATGACCGGACGGAGCATCACGGGCGCCAAGATGCGGGTTTTCTGGCCCTGTAAGGACGGCTACCTCAACTTCATCATCTACGGCGGCGAGGCCGGAAGGAGAACCAACCATGCTCTGGTGGAATGGATGGACAGCAAGGGAACGGCCCCGGAGTTCCTCAAGAACAAGGAATGGAAGACGTTCAACATCGCCGCCGTGACGCAGGAAGAGATCGATCAGATGGAGGAGCCGATCGCGCGCTTCTTCGAGCAGGTGACGAAGAAAGAATTCCTGGAGCAGGTGATCCAGCGGGAAATGCTCGGCTATCCCGTGGCGGCGGTACAGGAGATCTTTGACAATCCCCAGCTTGAGGCGCGACAATTCTGGCAGAGCCTGGAGCACCCGGAGCTGGGAACTTCGATCGTCTACCCGGGGGGCTTCGCCAAGTTTTCCGACGCGCCCTGCAGGATCTGGCGGCGGGCCCCGCTCATCGGCGAGCACAATGAAGAAATTTACTGTGGGGAACTAAGGCTCAAGAAAGATGATCTGGCGAAGTTGAAAAAGGACGGCGTTATTTAAGAACTTTGAACGATTTGAACAACGTTGAACGTTTTGAACCGGTCAAGCCGTTTAAGTCGTTCAAGCAGTAACGCTTCAAACATGTTCTTTACGTGGCTATGCAAGCTCTAGAGGGAATCAAAGTCGTCGAATTCGCCGCGTTCGCGGCCGGTCCCGTGGTCGGCAAACACCTGGCCGATCAGGGGGCGACGGTCGTTCACATCGAGTCGCACGCGCGTCCGGACGGCTTTCGCACGCACTATCCCCCCTACAAGGACAACATCCATGGTCTCAACCGCTCGGGGCTCTTCGCCCTGTGCAACAACGACAAGCTCGACATTACCTTGAACCTAAAAATGGCGCCCAAAGCGACGGACCTGGCGAAGAGGATCGCCGCCTGGTCCGATGTGGTGATCGAAAATTTCAGCCCCGGAACCATGAAGCGGCTCGGCCTGGACTACGAGACTCTCAGAACGATCAAGCCCGACCTCATCATGCTGAGCAGCTCCAATCTGGGACAGAGCGGGCCGCACGCGCACCACCCCGGCTTCGGCTCTCAACTCTCGTCCCTGGCCGGATTCACTCATCTGATCGGCTATCCCGAGGGCTCGCCGCAGATGCTGTACGGGCCCTACATCGATTACATCGCGGTGGCTTACGGCGCCGTGGCCATTGTGGCGGCACTGGACCATCGACAAAGGACCGGCAAGGGGCAGCACATCGATCTGGCGCAATACGAGGCCGGCCTGCAGTATCTGGTCCCGATCCTGCTGGACTATAAGGTGAACGGCAAGGTGGCGATTAGAGACGCCAATCGCAACCCTGACGCGGTTCCGCACGGGGCCTATCCATGCATGGGGGAGGATAGCTG
>MGSR01000019.1:10537-11505 GCA_001798565.1 Deltaproteobacteria bacterium RIFCSPLOWO2_12_FULL_60_16 | reverse complement strand
CGGGCTGCCGGGGAAAATGAGTCGCCAAGATATCGCCGCAGCCCTCGATGGCCTTGCAGAAGGCCTCACATCCGTTATTCGATTTGAGGCCGGAGGTAAGGATACGCACTACCTCGTCCCACGTGCCCGGTTGAACCTTTTCGTTGATTCCCTTATCGGCCAGCACTTCCACGCGGTGCTCGAAGAGCGAGGCGAAGATCAAAATTCCCGTGTGCGCCCTGGTGTAATGAAGGCCATGGGCGGTAAAGGCCGCGAGACTGCGGAGGTGAACGGCCTCGTCTATCCGCGCATTCGAGATCAGGCGGCGCTTGATCGCGGGGATGCGGCAAAGGATATAACCCAGGAGACCGCCCGTAAGAGGCAATGACAGTTGCGTCTGGACGGCTCCCCATGGATCATGAAAGAACAGCGCGGCCAGAGTGCCCATGGCCAGTCCGGCAGCTAAGCCGCCCAGCTCGATTTCAGCGTAGGGCCTGCACGCCGCCACGATCATCGGCACGATCTCGCCCGACGTCCGCTGCTCGGCGGCCGCCACAGTCTGCCGGATGCGTTCTTTTTCTTCCGCTGAAAAATATTTCTCGGCGTTCATTATGTCACCAGCTCCCAGACGCCCCGCCGCCGCCGAATCCTCCGCCTCCACCGCTGAAACCACCCCCGCCGCCGAAGCCGCCCCCACCGCCAAAGCCGCTTCCCCAGTAATCCTGACGGCGGCGGCCTTTAGATGTCCACACGCTTGTTCTGCGCAGACTACTCAAGTGAGTCATGGCGACTACGATAGCCGCAGCCAGCGTGAATAGAAAGATCCATATGCCCGAGAGAGGGCTGGCATCTCTCGATGGAAGTCGCCGCCGCTCGGGTTCGGGAATGGTCTCGCCTTGTGTGACCTTTATGATCGCCTCGATTCCCGATTCAATTCCCCCTGGGAAGTCGTTGGCGCGGAAGCGCGGGACGATCACTTCGCGGATAAT
>MGSR01000019.1:0-10496 GCA_001798565.1 Deltaproteobacteria bacterium RIFCSPLOWO2_12_FULL_60_16 | reverse complement strand
AGCCGACTTCGATCCTGAGCTTGCGGTCGTTTTTAGCTATGAGCAGGATGGCGCCGTTATCAACACCCTTTTTGCCGATCTTCCAGTTCTCGGCCACCCTGATGCTGAAGCCCTCGAGATCCTCTCCCTCCAGGCCGGGGATCGTCAGCACGGCGATCTGATGACCGGTTTCTTTCTCAAAACGGGCGAGCCGCTCTTCCAGAGCCCGGGCGCGCTCCGGCGCCATGAGCCTCGCGTAATCGTTGACGCGTCCGCGTAGTGGCGGCACATCCAGAGCGCCTACGGAAGCAAGCCCAGTGAAGATGAGAAAGACCGTAATAAGGAGTAGGCTGGAGATGCCCAACCTAACAACACGAGCATGGGCAACGAGCACGAACACGGTCCCGGCTAGAACTTCACTTCAGGCGGCTTTGCCGCCTTCTCGTCCGCGCTGAACGTCTCCCGCACTTCGAGTCCCAGAAGATACTTGGCCGTGAGATTGGTGGGGAAAAAACGCACTCCCTTGTTGTACTCGGCGACCTTTTCGATATAGCGCTTGCGCGCCACGGCGATACGGTTCTCGGTTCCTTCCAGTTGCGCTTGCAGATCGCGGTAGTTCTGAGTGGCCTTGAGATCGGGGTATTTCTCCACTACCACGAGGAGGCGGGCAAGGGCGCCGGAGAGGCCCCGCTGTGCCTCCTCGAAGCGTTTGAAGGCCTCCGGGTTGCTAAGATCCTTAAGGTCGATCTTTACACTTGTTGCTTTACTGCGGGCTTCGATTACTTGCTGGAGCGTTTCCTGCTCAAACTTTGCGGCGCCTTTAACGATCGCGACCAGATTCGGCACCAGGTCGGCGCGCCGCTGATACTGGTTTTGCACTTCGCTCCAGGCGGCCTTGACGTCTTCGTCGAGCGCCTGAAGGGAATTGTAGCCGCAGCCTCCCAGCAGGAACAGGGTCGCGAGAAAAACTGTAGAAAACAGATGGGCCATAAAGATGAAGCCTCCCGGTTTCGTTAAATCCGCAGTGTCCAGCTCTTCTATTTCAGAGGCAAAAAGTCTTGTCAAGCTTTTTACTGCCACAGAATTTCAAGGAACAGGGTATCCACGGGGTTAAAACTTTGCTATAGGATCAGACGTTAGGTTATTCCATCACGCGATCCGGGCAAAAAATGGACCAACAGGAACCAAAACCTGCCTATTCCAGAAAATTAGTTCTGCTGATCAAGATCCTCGTCGTGGAAGATCACCCGGACTCGCGCGAGATCCTCACCACGCAGTTGAGGAATATGGGTTATCACGTGGCGGAGGCGACGACCGGCGAGGAGGGCATCGAGAAGGCCCAGGTCTATCTTCCTGATCTCATCGTCATGGACCTCGGATTGCCGGGCATCAAAGGGATTGAAGCCACCCGAAGGTTGAAGCAGAATCCTGCAACCGCCCATATTCCGGTGATCGCTCTCACTGCATGGAATGAGAAGGATTTTAGAGAAGAGGCGGAGAAAGCCGGGATAGTGGAATTTCTAACCAAACCCACTCCCCGCAGCCATCTTGAAGCTACGATTGATAGATTTCTGAAAGAAAAGTAACGGCTATTACCGTCTCTCAGGGACCAGCTGTGGGTTGACTTTGCGTGGAAATTCGCATACAAAAGTTGTTTTATAAAGGAAGTGAAAACCATGTACGCGGTAGTTAGAACCGGGGGCAAGCAGTACCGGGTAGGGCAGGGGGATCTGGTCCAGGTCGAAAGGCTGGCAGGCCAGGTGGGGGACAAAATCACCTTGGCTGAGGTTCTGTTTGTCGGCGGCAATGGCGAGGCCAAGATAGGCACGCCTACCGTGTCGGGCGTCAAAGTCATGGCTGAAATTGTTGACCAGGGCCGGGCAAAGAAGATCCTGGTATTCAAAAAAAAGCGGCGGAAAGGCTACAGCCGGCAACACGGACACCGGCAGTACCTCACTACCCTCAAGATCGTGGAGATTCAGGGATAATCAACGGAGTGAAAGATGGCTCATAAGAAGGCGGGCGGAAGCTCTCGTAACGGAAGGGACAGCCAAGGGCAGAGAAGGGGAGTCAAGGTGTTCGGCGGTGAAACCGTGCGCGCCGGTAATATCATCATACGCCAGCTAGGCACGCGCATTCACCCGGGAAGGAACGTCGGCATGGGCCGGGACTACACGATCTTCGCGAAGATCGACGGTGTGGTCCGCTACGAGCGCATGGACCGGGAGCGAAAGCGGGTGAGCGTGCTGCCGCAGTAGTTTTCCTTCTTGCCGCAGACGAAAAAGCCCCTTTCGGGGCTTTTTTTTTGCCTGGAGAAAAGTCCGTGTATTGGTTAATGGTTAATTGGTATAATCGATTCAACGATTAACGATTCAGCGATCCAACGAAGCGTTCATGAAATTTATCGACGAGGTAAAGATCAAGGTTAAGGCCGGGGATGGCGGGCGGGGTTGCGTAAGCTTCCGCCGGGAGAAGTTTGTCGCGCGCGGCGGGCCAAACGGAGGCGATGGCGGGGATGGGGGCGATGTAGTAGTCGTGGCGGACGCGCAGCTCGCCACCCTGCTCGACCTGCGCTACCAGAAGCAGTACCGGGCCGGCAGGGGAGAGCACGGCAGGGGAAAGGATCAGTACGGAAAAAGGGGAGAGGAGAGAATCATTGCGGTGCCGGTAGGGACCGTGATTCGAGAGGCCGGCGCAGGAGAGCTTCTCGCCGACCTCAGGGCTGCCGGAGAGCGGGTGGTGGTGGCGCATGGCGGCAGGGGGGGGAAAGGCAATGCTCACTTTGTTTCTTCTACCAACCGGAGCCCGCGCCACGCGCAACCCGGGCTGCCCGGCGAGGAAAAGGAGCTGGACATCGAGCTTCGGCTCCTGGCCGACGTCGGGATTATCGGACTACCCAATGCCGGCAAGTCCACGCTGATCGCGGCGATCTCGGCGGCGCGGCCGAAGATCGCCGAATACCCTTTTACCACCCTGGTCCCCAATCTCGGTGTCGTGAGCTACGGAGAGGGAAGGAGTTTTGTCGTTGCGGATATCCCCGGGCTCATCGAAGGCGCGCATCGGGGCGAAGGGCTCGGCCACAAATTCCTGAAGCACGTGAGCCGGACGAGTCTGTTGATCCATATGATCGATGCCTCGAAGATCCGGGAGGAGGATCCCCTGGCCGAGTGGCGCGTGGTCAACCGGGAGCTGGAGCTTTTCGACCCGGCGCTGGCTGAGAAGCAGCAGATCGTGGTCGCGAATAAAATGGATCTGCCCGAAGGAAGGGAAAAGTTCCAGCTGCTCAAGAATCTTCTTCCCGCTGTTTTTCGTCCCGCCTGTGCTGTCTCGGCGGTGACGGGCAAGGGGATGCAGGAACTGAAGAGACTGATCGGCGCGAGACTCGAGCAGGTGAAGGCCGCGAAGGGCGACGAGCATGCTGCAGCGGGAGTATAAGAAGCAGATTTTGAAGCGCGCGCGCCGCGTAGTGGTCAAGATCGGCAGCCAGATCCTTTCCTCTTCGCAGGGAATAGAAGAGGGCAGGATCAAGGAGCTGGTGCGGGATCTTGCCGCGCTCCAGGATCAGGGGAAAGAGCTGGTGGTCGTCAGCTCCGGCGCCGTGGCCGCGGGGATGACCCGGCTCGGAGTCCGTCACAGACCCAAGACCGTGCCGCAGAAGCAGGCCCTGGCCGCAGTGGGGCAGATCAAATTGATGGCGATCTATGAAAAGCACTTCTCGCGCTTCGACAAAAGCGTGGCCCAGGTGCTGCTGACCCACGAAGATCTGGCCGACCGGCAGCGCTACTTGAATGCCAAACATACGCTGCAGACGCTCCTGGAGTCCTCCATCGTTCCGGTCGTCAACGAGAACGACACGGTGGCCGTCGAGGAAATAAAGTTCGGTGACAACGACCACCTCTCCGCGCTGGTGGCGACGCTGCTCGAAGCGGATCTGCTGGTGATCCTGAGCGACGTGGACGGGATCTTCGACCGCGACCCGCGCGAACACGAGGAGGCCAGGCTGATTCCCCTGATCGAGGATATCAAGCGCTCCAGGGAAACGCTCAGCGGCGAGAGCCGGAGTCTCTACGGCACGGGCGGCATCTCATCGAAAATCGCCGCGGCCGAGAAGGCGGCAGCGGCGGGCATCCCGACACTGATCGCCAACGGGCTCCATAGCGGGATCCTGCCGAAGCTCTTCGACGCGAAAGAGGAGATGGGAACGTTGGTTTTGCCCGAGGAAAATCGTCTGGCGAGCCGCAAGCACTGGATCGCCTATAACTTGAAGCCGTCCGGGGAGATCGTGGTGGACCAGGGGGCGTACGAGGCGCTGGTGCAAAAAGGTAAGAGCCTGCTGCCGTCGGGGCTGAGGGAGGTGCGAGGCTCTTTCGGTGTCGGGGAGTGCGTTCGTTGTCTCGATCCTCACGGCAGGGAGTTTGCCCGGGGATTGGTGAACTACGGCGCGCAGGAGTTGAATCAAATCAAGGGATTGCATACAAGTAAGATCGAAAAGGTTCTCGGCTACAAGGCCTATGACGAGATCATCCATCGGGATGACCTGGTCGTGCTTTAAGAAGAAGGCAGAAGGCAATAGGCAGTAGGCAGCAGGTCAGGAGAGGCGATGTCACTGAAGGACGAGGCCATCGAGCTTGGAAAGCGCGCCAAGGAAGCGGCGCGGCGGCTCGCCCGGCTTTCCTCCGAAGAGAAGAACCGCGCCCTGCTTCGAATGGCCGATCATCTGGAAAGCCAAGAGCGGCTTCTCTTGCAGGAGAACAAGAAAGACCTGGATCTTGCCCGCAAGGCTAAGCTCTCCTCGGCCTTGCTCGACCGCATCGCTCTCGACCCGAGCCGGGTCGCCGCTATGGCGAAGGGGCTGAGGGAGATCGTCGCGTTGCCGGATCCGGTGCGCGAGATCGTCAAGATGTGGCGCCGTCCTAACGGCCTGCAGGTAGGAAAGATGCGCATCCCGCTCGGGGTCATCGGCATCATCTACGAGGCTCGCCCCAATGTCACGGCGGACGCGGCGGCCCTCTGCCTGAAATCGGGCAATGCGGTCATCCTGAGAGGCGGCAGCGAGGCGTACTTTTCCAACCGCGCCATCGGAGCCGTCCTGCAGCAGGCCTGCGCCGAGACCAGGGTGCCGCAAGAGGCCATTCAGGTGGTAGAGTCGAAAGATCGGGCTATCGTCCAGGAGCTGCTCAAGCTGGAGGACTACATCGATCTGATTATTCCGCGCGGCGGCGAGGAGCTCATCCGCGCGGTCGCCGCCAACTCCCGAGTCCCGGTAGTCAAGCATTATAAAGGGGTCTGCCACGTCTACGTCGATCAGGAGGCCTCCCTGGAGATGGCGGAGCGCATCTGTACGAACGCCAAGGTGCAGCGCCCCGCCGTGTGCAACGCTATGGAGACGCTGCTGGTGCACGAGGGGGTGGCCGCGAAGTTCCTTCCCTCCATGATCGCCAAATTCAAGTCCATGGGGGTGGCGATCCGCGGCTGCCAGAAAACCCGGTCCCTGGTCCCGGGGGTTAAGCCCGCGAGCGAGGAGGATTGGACCACGGAATATCTCGACCTCATTCTCGCCGTGCGGGTAGTGAAGGATATGGATGACGCGATCGATCACATCGAGCGCTACGGCTCCCAGCATACGGAGACCATTGTGACCTCCAACTACCAGAGGGCCAGGGAGTTTCTCGACCGGGTCAACTCCTCGGCGGTCCTGGTCAATGCCTCCACGCGCTTCAACGACGGCGGAGAGCTGGGGCTGGGGGCCGAGATCGGGATCAGCACGAGCAAGATCCACGCCTTCGGGCCGATGGGGTTGGAGGAGCTGACCATCACCAAATTTGTCGTCTTGGGCGACGGTCAGATCAGAGAATGAAGATCGGCCTGTTCGGCGGCACCTTCGATCCGATCCACTGGGGTCATCTGCGCAACGCCGAGGAGGTGCGCGAGGCCTTTTCGCTGGATCGCCTGCTCGTTATCCCCACGGGCGAGCCGCCGCACAAGAAAAGGGGGGCTGCGGCCTCGGCGCCTGACCGCCTCGAGATGGTGCGTTTGGCAATCAGAAAAAACCCCGGCTTTACCCTCTCCACGGTAGAAGTGTCGCGCCGGGGAAAATCCTATTCGATCGATACCGTTCGCTATTTCGCCCGGACCAGGAGAGCAAAGGACTCTTTTTACTTCATTCTGGGCTACGACGCCTTCGCCGACATCGGCTCGTGGAGAGATTTTCGAGAGATTTTCGAGCTCTGCAATTTCATTGTTACCTCGCGGCCGGGCAACGCAAACTCGATGTCGCTTGAGCGCATGCCCGTTGCGGTGCGCAGGCTGTTTTGTTATGATCCGAAAAGAAAATTGTACCGGCACGAGAGTGGGACCAAGCTCTTTTTTTTTAAACTCACGGACATTGCGATTTCGGCCTCGGACATCCGTGGCCGCCTGAGGAAGGGGAGGTCCATCCGCTATCTGCTTCCTTCGGAGGTTGAGACCTACATCAAGAGAAGAGGCCTCTATCGAGGGCGCCGGGAGGGACGCTGACGAGTTTGCGAGGGGTTGACTCCTGGGAAAAGGCCCTGCTCCTCAGCCGTTTCGCGCTGGAGAAAAAGGCCTACGATCTTGTCCTGATGGAGGTGCGCGGCATCACCTCCATTGCCGACTATTTTATTATCTGCTCGGGGCGCTCCGACAGGCAGGTTCAGAGCATTGCCCAGGGGATCGGGGAAAACCTGGGCGCGATGGGAACGCGTCCGCTCGCGGTCGAGGGGATGAGCCGGGGACAATGGGTGCTGATGGATTTCGCGGACGTCATCGTTCATATCTTTTATCAACCCGTGCGGGAGTTTTACGACCTGGAAGGGTTGTGGGGCCATGCGCCGCGAGTCGAGCTGCCCGAGCCTTACTCCACTCTCGCCAGCCAGTTTCGCATTCGCGCCGAAGAGCAACTCTGACGGTCTTGAGAGACTGCATCCCTCGTTTTCGAGATCCGTGTGTTGCCCAGCGACGAGGAGAAAGGAAGAGACAGCTTGCGCGACCCGCGTCCCGTCGTTTTGATCATCCTGGATGGATGGGGAGTCCACCCCCGCAAGGAGGGCAATGCCATCGCCAAGGCCGCAACTCCGAATATGACCGGCCTGGCCCAACGCTATCCGTCGACCACGATCTCGATTTCAGGGCTTGATGTCGGATTGCCCGACGGCCAGATGGGAAATTCCGAGGTGGGCCACATGCATCTCGGCTCCGGGCGGGTGATCTATCAGGACCTCACGCTGATCCACCGCAGCGTCGACGACGGCAGTTTTTTTTCCAACAAGGTGTTTCTGGAAGCCATGGGCGCGTGCAAGAGGGCGCGCGGCAGGCTCCATCTCCTCGGCCTGCTCGGCGACGGCGGGGTGCACGCCCACGACCGCCATTTGCAGGCGCTGATCGAGCTCGGCCGCAGGGAAAAAGTCGGGACGATTTTTCTCCACCTCTTTTTGGACGGCCGGGATACGCCGCCGACCAGCGGCGAGCGCTTCCTGCTCCACCTGGAGGAAAAGATCAAGGGTTACCCGGAAGTCCGGATCGCGACGTTGAGCGGCCGGTACTATGCCATGGACCGGGACAAGAGATGGGAGAGAACCGAGAAGGCCTATGTGGCGCTCACCGAGGGGATAGGGGTGGAGGCGGGATCGCCGATCGAAGCGATCCGAAAGAGCTATGAGTCGAAGGCGACAGACGAGTTCGTCCTTCCCACCATGATTCGGGGCTCCGTTCCCGACGGGCTGGTGCGCGGTGGCGACGCGATCGTCTTCTTCAATTTCCGGGCCGACCGGGCGCGCCAGATGACCCGGGCCCTTACGGAAAAGGAGTTTAAAGAATTTCCGCGCAAGCGGCTGATCCCGTTTTCCGCTTACGCCACCATGACCGAGTACGACAGGAAATTCGGTCTCCCCGCTGCCTTCCCTCCCAGAGAGCTCACGAATATCCTGGGCGAGGTCGCCAGCCGCGAGGAAATCCGCCAGCTGCGCATCGCCGAGACCGAGAAGTACGCGCACGTCACTTATTTTTTCAATGGCGGCGAAGAGAAAAAATTCCCGCTCGAGGAGCGCATCCTGATCCCCTCCGCTAAAGATGTCCCCACCTACGACCTCAAGCCCGCCATGAGCGCCTACGAGATCACGGACGCGCTGCTTAAGCAGATCCCGGAGCGGCACCATGGGCTGGTGATAGTCAACTACGCCAATGCCGACATGGTGGGCCACACGGGAAATTTCGCGGCGACCATCCGCGCCTGCGAGGTCATTGATGAATGCATCGGCAAGGTGGTGCAGGCGGCGCTCGGCGCCGGCGGGCGGGTGATCATCACCGCCGATCACGGCAACGCCGAGCAGATGATCGACTACGACACCGGACAAATCCACACCGCCCATACTTCCAACCCGGTTCCCCTGATTCTGGTCGACGAGAAGCTCTCATCGCGGCAGCTTCGCACGGGCACGGCGATCGACGTCGCGCCGACGATTTTGAGATTGATCGGCGTCGCTCAACCGCAGCAAATGACCGGCCGCTCTCTGATCGTCGAAGAGTAGTTATTCGTTACTCGTTATTGGTTATTTGTTGTTTGATTGACGGGTACGCGAATAACGAATATACGAATAACCCATGCCAACGAGAGACGTTCTAGGTGCGCGTCTTGCGTTTCTGCTCGATTGGCTCTATCCGCCGCGCTGCCGCCATTGCAGGGAGAGGATCGCTCAGGATGAGAGCTATTTTTGCCATCTCTGCCTTCAGCAGATCCGCCTGGTTTCCCATCCTCTGTGCACGACATGCGGCCGCCCCTTTCTCGGCACCAGCGGCGCGGACCATCTCTGCGGCGCCTGCCTGGGGCGCGCTCCTCGATTTCACCAGGCGCGCGCCTGGGCCTGCTACCCGAGCGAGGAAGGAGAGGGGCAACCGCTGCGCGAGGTGGTGCAGCGATTTAAGTACGGCCGCAAGATTTCCTTGGGAAAACCGCTGGGCCGGCTCATGGCGCGGGGCTGTGAGGAATTTTTATCCGCGCATCCCGCGGATATGGTCATCCCTGTCCCGCTTCATCCGAAGAGACTGCGCTGGAGAGGCTTCAACCAGGCGGTGATCCTGGGCAGGGAGGTGGGCCGCTCGTGGAAAGTTCCGATGGACCCGCTTATCCTTCTCAGGTCGAGGGAGACGCCGCCGCAAACCCAGCTTGCCGAAGAAGAGCGGAGAATGAATATGCGCGGCGCTTTTTCCGTGAATCCGGCAAAATCGGTTGCGGGAAAGACGGTCTGGCTGGTCGACGATGTCTATACTTCGGGCGCTACGGTGAACGAGTGCAGCCGCGCTCTGCTCAAGGCCGGGGCAAAGGAGGTCTATGTGCTCACGCTCGCCAGAGCAGTATGATCCAGCAGGGAACGTTCAAATAGTTGAAAATGTTCAAATCGTTTAACGGCTTGAACTGCTTGAACGGATTGAACCCTTCAACGAAAGTTTTTCTATGGGGACTGATGACCAAAAGGTATGGGACGAGAGACATGGCTCCAGGGAAGGGCGGGAAGAGCCGTCATTCTTTTTGCGGCAGATTTTTGAGTCTCATGGCTGGCGGATTCAGCCTGGCAGGGCGCTCGATATCGCCTCGGGCAAGGGAAGAAACGCATGCTTCTTGGCGGAAAGGGGTTTTCAGGTGGAGGCTGTCGATATCTCCGAGGTCGGGCTCGTGGAGGCTCGAAGAAGAGCGGCGGAGAGAAATCTCTCGGTAACCTTTCGGCAGGCGGACCTGGAGAGCGTGGAATTTCCTGAAGGGGTCTACGACATGGTCCTGAACTTCAATTTCCTTCTGCGCTCCCTGGTCCCCAAAATCCAGAAGGCGTTAAAGCCCGGGGGGTATGTTATTTTCGAGACCTATCTCATCGACCAGCGGCTTCTCCGCCATCCGCGAAATCCCGCCTGCCTCCTCGGCCACAACGAGCTGCTCGATCTCTTCCGCGATTTCCGCGTGCTCCATTACCGCGAAGGAAAGTTCTTCGAGAGCGGCGAGGAGGCCTACCGCGCGGGTTTATTCGGACAGAAGGTGAAGGCCGGTGACCCTTAAAAGAACAAGGGTTAGCAATCCTAGCTGGGTCCGGTGGTGGAGGGCTTCGCGGTCTGAGCAAAGACCTTTTCGGAGGCCAATAAGGCCAGGGTAACCAGACAAACCGTCAATCCGCGCTGGCTCCGAGAAAGTAGAACCCAGTAGCTATCTTGCGACATGGTATCCTCCTAGGTTGCGGACTACATGGGCCGTGCGCGGTTTCCGACCGCAGCACTTTTCAGGAGTCTGTTTTTAAGGTTTCAAGATCCCCTCCTCTTCCTTTTCCTTGATGGTGAAGGCCTCCTTTGCGGCGAACGGAACATCCAGGTCAGGTGTCCAGATATGCGGGGTGACGAAGATGACAACTTCCTGCCGGGTATCGGTTCTCTCCTGATCTGCGAAGAAGATGTTCAGGAGGGGTATACGCCTGAACCACGGAAAGCCGGCGTTGCTATAGCTTTGGCGGTTGAGGATT
>MGSR01000018.1:2720-10686 GCA_001798565.1 Deltaproteobacteria bacterium RIFCSPLOWO2_12_FULL_60_16 | reverse complement strand
ACCCTTTCCTCGCTTCCTGCTTTTCTCCCCGACGCGGGCGTAAGCCGGTGTCTCGTTCTCCTTCAATTGTTTTTCCAGTTCGTCTATCCGGGCAGTGAGACTTTCGACTACTTCCTGGTACGAAGCGGTCCTTCTGGCAAAGGACTCGTCCTGGTCTTGTAACAGGATCTGCAGCGTGGCGGCCTTCTCGTCGGCCCCAGATGCCCGGGTGCCGCCGCCCTTGGAGAGAATCTGCGACCGGCGGTCATTTTCTCTGGCCAGATTTTCCAGATCACGGATCCTCGCGGTCAAGTCCCTTTCTCTCTCCCGGAACGAAGATTCCTTATCCTGGGCTGTCCCTTTTTCCTCCTGGAGAAGAGCCTGCAGCGCCGCGACTTTTTCCCCCAGCTCCGCGCCAAGTTTGTCGGCCTGCTGTTGGCGCAGCCGCAAGAGACGCTCTCCCTCCGCGACCTGACCTTCCAGCTCGTGAATCCTCCCGTTGAGCGCTTCTATCCCCGCACGCAACGGCTCTTCGGACTCCTCGCCGCGCTCCTTTTCCAGAAGCTGTTTTTGGAGCCAGACCGTCTTGGCCTCCAATTCCGATCGCACGTCCTGCAGGTGTTGATGGCTCTCCTTTAACTGAGCTTCTCTCTCCCTGAGCTCTTCTTCCAGGCAGGAGACTCGGGCCGACAGCCTCTCTTCCTGCTCCCGCAAGGAGGACTCCCGCCTGTCCCATTCGGCCTTCAACGACCGAGCCTCGCCGTCCAGCGCCCCGACCCGTTCCCGCTCCTCTTGATAGAGCTCCTTGATCTCCCGGTTGCGCGCGATTAACAGAGCGCCCTTCTCCGCCAATTGCCGCTCGAGATCCCGGATGGTGGCCGCGGCGGCTTCTTCGGTCTTTGTCCCGGGGGCCTCTTGTCCCCCTGCTCTCCTCTCACCCTCCTCCCGCTGCACCTCAACTTTCCGAGTCTGTTCCTCCATCTCCGCCTTCAGCGCTTCAATTTCCTTGTCTCGCGACCGCAACAACTCCCCTTTTTCGCTGACCTGACTCTCGAGATCGTGGATGCGGCTCAGCAACCCGCTCTCCAGATCTTCGACCGCAGTCTGCCGGGAACGGAGGTCTTCGTCCATCTGGTGAACGTGATCCTCCAGCGGGCCGACCCTGGTCTCTATGTTCTGCCTGATCTCCTCGAACTCTTTGATCTCATGAGCGGCCCTCGCCTCAGCCTGCAAGATGGACGACTCCATCTGATCCATGCGCTTCAGCAGGCTGCGTCGCAGACGGCCGATTTCATAACTCGAAAGACCCGGGAAATGCCCCTGTTCCCTAAAAAAGAACACCGCGTGCAATGCAAGTCCGACGAGGACCAAACTGAAAAAGCCGTAAATGGCCGGCCCCAAAAATTCACCGCCGGCGCCGGCAAACCACTGGGCGCGCAAAAAGTGAAAGGTCCAGTAGAGGGCGAACACACAGGTAGTCAGCAGGAAGGCTCTAACCCTCCGGCTCAGTATGAAGACGCAGGTCAAAACGGTGTAGAGAACCAACTGCCAGGCGGGAATAGGGAGTTCCGAAAATACCAAGCTCTGGAGATTTTCCATCGAATTCAAGCCCTCTTGTTCTACGTCGATGCAATTACCACGCCAACCACCTTGGCGTTGTTTGGCAGGTAATCAGTGCGATCGGGTGACGCCCTACGGCAACTGCACCAAAAAGTGTCGCAAAACGGCAAAGGATCGGGACCGACGAAGAGAATCGAACGGAAGAAAAAAATGGCCGCCAAGAGACAGCTAACTCAAAGAAACAGTTCCCTTGTTCGGGGCGGCAGGTCTGCCATCGTCGCCGCCGCCCAGCTGCAGGATGCTCCATCCGGCCTTGGAGTCATAGCTGATGCTGTGGAGCTCGCAAGGCGCGACGCGAAAGGCGCGGTAGTCGTTCAGCGGCGTCCCCGTAATGCGGCAGAGAACGGTCAGGATGGGAAAGTTATGGCTCACCACCACGACCGTTGCGTTGGCGGGATGGCCCTGCACGACCCGCTCTATGCCCTTCCAAGCCCTTTTTTCCACATCCACCAGCCGCTCTCCGCCGGGGACAACCAGATCCGCCGGAGCGCTTCGCCAGCGCCCAAGAAAGTCAGGGTAGGAGGTCCGAATATCGGCAAAGGTCAGTCCTTCAAAAGCCCCGTGGTCGAGCTCACGAAAATCGCAATCCACGGCCACCTCCAGCCGGTGCGCCCCGCCGATAATCTCGGCGGTCTGAATCGCCCGCTTAAGGTCGCTGGAATAGATTGCGTGAATCTTTTCCGCACTGAGGGCGGCGGCAATTTCCCCCGCCTGCTGCCTGCCCGTGTCGTTGAGATCTATGTCCGCGACGCCCTGGCAGCGTCCCTGGAGATTCCAATCGGTCTCCCCATGTCTGAGAAGCAAAATCCGCATCCATAGCCCTCTGCCGGGAAAATTTTGCCTGAGATCGGGTTCGCTCAGCTGGAATCAGCTCTCCTCCAGGGAGCGGGCAGGAACCACGATTTTGGCCTTCGCCTTGAGCCCGTCGATAAATTTCTGCAAGGCCATTCGTCTTTTCGCCGCCAGCACCTGCGCGTGAAGCTGACTTTTCTCTTTCTCAAAGCGCTCCATGTCCGCCGCCCGGCCCTCCTTGAAGGCAAAAAGGTAAAGGCTCGTCCTTTGGGAGTAGATCCGGTCCGCGACGGGTTGGTAGGAGGAGATCGGAATGCCGCCGGGCCGGATCTCCTGAAGCGCGCCGATCTTCGCGATCTCCGGCTCGCTGCGGACAAACCATCCGGTCTCCTCCACCTGTAACCCATGGTCCGCCGCAAGTTTTTTGATGTCTCTTTGCTTTTTCAGCTCTCCGAGCAAGCTGTTGGCCTTCTGCGAGGCGAGTTCCATGGCTTTGGTCTCTTTCAGCCTCTTCTCTATATCGAGGCGAGCAGACTCAAGAGGCTGGACCAACGGCTCCCGTCTCTGGTTTACCCTCAAGAGATAATAGGCGTTGGGCCCCTCGATGGCCGGACTCAGCTCCTTAACCGGGAGAGAAAAGGCCGCCTTCTGAAAATCCTCTACCCGACCTACTTCCGGGAGAGGATCAGAGCCGGAGAAAAAGGGCGTGACTCTTAACGGCACTCCTCTTTCCTTGGCCAACGCCGACAGCTCCGATCCTGACAGCGCCTTTTCCCGGTCCGCATCAGCCGCCTTGGCTGCCTCGCTTCTGCCACGTTCCGCCTTGATGGCGCGCACGATCTCCTCTCTTGTTTCCTTGAAACCCTTGGTTTTTGCCTCGCGCACCTCCTCCGCCTTGAGGATGTGGTAGCCCAAGGCGCTCTCCACCACACCGCTGATCTCGCCCTTTTTCAAAGCAAAGGCGACTTTTTCCACGGACGGCAACAACTGGCCCTGCGCGAACCATCCGGCATCGCCGCCCTGCGCCGCGCTTGGGTCCTCGGAGTACCTCCTCACCAGCCCGGCAAAATCCTTTCCCGTGCGGGCTTCCTGAAGCACCGCCTCGGCCTTAGAGCGCGCGGCATCCTTTTGTTTCGGATCTCCCGCGGGAGGCAAGCGCAAGAGGATATGACGCAGACGAACTCCCTTGGGCTGGTAAAACTTTTCATCGCGATGGGTCCGGTAATAATCTTCCGCCTCCTTTTCGCCGATTTGGACCTGCGAGGAAAAATAATCAAAAGGATACCTCAGGTACTCTACCTGAACCTTTAAAGGCTCTTTGAGGGCCTCCCGGTTCCGTTGGTAATAATTTTTAATCTCCTCCCGCGTAACCTGGACTCGCGATACGAAATCACCCGCCGCGAGGCGGACAAAATAAAAGTTTACCCTTTCCTGCTCCAGGCGATACCTTTCTCTGAGCTCTCCGTCGGTGACCTGAAGGGAGTCCTGAATGATGTCATAGAGTTTTTGAATGGTGATCTGCTCCCGTCGCTCGACCTCGAATTGCGCCGGGCTCACCCGGTTCGACCGCAGGACCTGGAGATAGCGGTTCTTACTAAAGCGGCCGTCGACCTGGAACTCCTGGGCCCTGGCAATAGCCTCCATGATCTCTTCGTCGGACACTTCCAGGCCAAGCCGTCGGGCCTCCTGCAGTAACAGACGCTTTTGGACCAACTCCTCGACGATGGCGCCTCTCAGATTGAGGCCCCGCAGCGTCTCCTGGGTCAAAGTCCCCTTGAACAGACCTCGATACAATTCAACCAGTCTCTGGTAATGAACCTCGAGTTCCCTCTGGCTGATCACCTCTCCGTTGACCTCCGCGACGCTTTCCAATCTCGGCTCGTTGACATAGCTCCCGACTCCCCAGAGGACAAAAACCAGCACAATAATAGCCAGAAAGAGCGTAATCACCCAGGATCTTTTTTTCTTGCGCAGAAAATCTAGCATTGGTGAATTTCCCCTCCGCGAAATCTATCCCGGCAAACTCTGTCATGATATGGAATGCCGGCCCCCGTTGCAACCGCTCCGCCCGATGCGCGTCTTTAGTTCGCCGGAGATTATCTTGCTTGCCAGCGCCAAATCTGTTATTTTTTAGGGGCTTTAGCCCGGTTCCTGGGAAAAAAAAGGAGTTTGTACATGCTGGATTCCCTGTTCGGGATATTTTCCAACGATCTCGCCATCGACCTTGGCACCGCCAACACCCTGATCTACGTCAAGAACGAAGGGATTGTGTGCAACGAGCCTTCGGTCGTGGCCGTGCAACAGAAGAACGAGCGCGGCGGCAAAAGGGTTTTGGCGGTAGGCGCCGAGGCGAAAAAGATGCTCGGCAGGACTCCCGGCAGCATCGTCGCCATCCGCCCGCTCAAGGACGGCGTGATCGCGGACTTCGAAATCACGGAGGCGATGCTGCGTTACTTCATCCAGAAGGTTCACAACCGACGCACGCTGGTGCGCCCGCGCATCATCATCGGCGTCCCCTTCGGGATCACGGAGGTGGAGAAGCGGGCGGTGCGCGAATCCGCCGAGTCGGCCGGGGCCAGGGAGGTCTATCTCATCGAGGAGCCCATGGCCGCGGCGATCGGAGCCGGGCTGCCGATCACGGAGCCCACGGGGAACATGATCGTCGACATCGGCGGGGGCACCACGGAGGTGGCCGTCATCTCGCTCTCCGGCATCGTCTTTTCACGTTCCGTCCGTGTGGGGGGCGATAAGATGGACGAGGCGATCGCCCAGTTCATCAAGAGGAAATACAACCTGCTGGTGGGAGAAAGGACCGCGGAGCTGATCAAGATCACCATCGGCTCGGCCTACCCGGGCGATGAAATCCAGACCATGGAAATCAAAGGGCGGGATCTGGTCGCCGGCGTTCCCAAGACCGTGGTCATCACCGACGAAGAAATTCGGGACTCCCTGCTCGAGCCGATCAATCAGATCGTCGAGGCGGTGCGGATCTCCCTGGAGCGCACCCCTCCGGAACTGGCCTCGGATATCGTCGACCGGGGAATCGTCCTGGCGGGAGGCGGTGCGTTGCTGAGAAATCTCGATGTCTTGTTGAAGGAGGAGACCGGCCTCCCGGTCATGCTCGCCGACGATCCTTTGACCGCCGTGGTGATGGGCGCGGGCAAGGCTTTAGATGAGATTTCACTGCTCAGGGAGGTAGCCGTTCACTAGGCGCTTGGGGCATGCCCTCGGATTCCATCCTCGATAGGAATTGAGCTTTCCATGCTCGCTTTTGTGCGTAGAAACCAGATCCTGCTCACCTCCTTTCTTTGCGTCCTTTTCTCCCTGTATATTCTTTCCGCGGCCGCCAGAGGTCACCTGCGAGGAGACCCTGTGGGCCCCCTGCTGCTTACCCTGATGCGGCCGCTGCAGATCGGAACGCAGTTAACAATGGCGAAGCTGAAAGAGCTGCAGCAGGGATACCTGAACCTGATGAGGATTGCCTCCGAGAACGAGAGACTCAAGGGACGCATTACAGAGCTGGAGGCGGAAAAGAATCGGCTCCTGGAGGTGGAAGCCACCAACCGCCGGTTCCAGGAGCTGCTGGATTTCCGTTCCCAGCTGCCTTCGGGCTCCGTCACCGCGGCCGTGATAGGAAACAGCGCCAGCACCTGGTTTCGCACTTTCGTCCTGGACAAAGGAGGCGCGGACGGAGTGCGCCGGGGGATGGCGGTGGTCTCGCCGGCGGGAGTCGTAGGTCAGGTGGTGGCGGTCACGTCAAGGAGCTCCAAGATCCTGTTGATCGCGGATCCCAACAGCGGCGTGGACGTTGTCGATCAGAGAAGCCGCGCGCGCGGAATCGTGTCCGGCTCATTGGATAGCGGCCCGATCATGAAATACGCCAAGCGCAGCGAAGAGATCCAGGAAGGCGACCGCCTGATCACCTCCGGGCTCGACGGGATCTTTCCCAAAGGGCTGCTGGTCGGCACCGTGGCCAAGGTACGCAAAAAGACCTTCGGGCTGTTCCAGTACGTGGAGGTCGCCCTGGCCGTCGACCCATACCGGCTTGAAGAGGTCCTGGTCGTCTCCGCGGAAGCGGCGCCGGGCGCAAGGTAGTTTTTCTCGAATCACGGAGCTTAGATGAAGTTGTTTTTGCTGTTTTTGTTGGTCGGTCTCGGCATGGTGCTGGTGCAAACTACTTTCCTGCATCTGCTCCCGTTAGGGCCGATCGTTCCGGATCTGATTCTTGTCCTCTGTGTTTATTGGGGCTTGAACCACCCGACCGTAGGAGCCGTTTTAGGCTGTTTCCTCTTGGGCTACTCCGTGGATGTTTTCTCCAGCCCGGTTCTAGGCCTCAACGCCTTCGCCATGTCCCTGGTATTCCTGGCGGTTTACCTGAGCTCGCGCAGTATCTGGATCCATAATCCCTTTATGAGCGCCGCGGTGGTTTTTGCCGCGTCCTGGATCAAAGGGGCCGCTCTGATTTTGGTCGGGACCCTCTTTCTCGCCGCGGACGGGCTCTGGATTGGAGTGCTGAAATATATTTTCCTGGAGGCCCTGGTGGCGGCGGTGTTGGCCCCATGGGCCTTCTCCCTTCTCCGGCGTGGTCAGAAGATGCTGGAGGAAGTAACGGTGCCTTTGTAGTCGGAAGATGCTGCCGATCGCGTTTCGACAAGACGTGCCCCCGGAGTTTCGCCGGCGGGCGAACTTCCTCATGACGATCGCCGCGATCGTGTTTCTTTTGCTCTTGGGCAGGCTCTTCGTGCTTCAGGTCCTTCAGGGAGAGCGCTTCACCTACCTTTCCGAAAACAACCGCATCCGGCTCAAAAAGATCCCCGGGACCAGAGGGATGGTCTTCGACCGCAACGGACAACTCGTGGTCGACAGCCGCCCGTCTTTCGATCTGCTGTTCGTGCCTGAAGACACCGACGATCCGGCTCTGACCCTGCGCCGCCTGGCCCGTTTCCTCGCAAGGGACGAGGGGGACTTCCTGGGCCTGCTGGAGCAAAACAAGGGAAGGCCGCCCTTCGAGGAGATCGTCCTGGGAAGGGACGTGGACTGGCGCGCCCTGGTGGCGGTCGAGACGCACCAGCTCGACCTGCCCGGCGTATCCCTGCGCGTCCGACCCAGACGCAGCTACCTGCTCAACAGCACGGCGGCTCATCTCCTGGGTTATCTGGGGGAGATTGGTCCCAGACAGCTCAAGGCTCAGAAGGAAGAGGGCTACGGCATGGGAGACGAGATCGGCCAGTTCGGGCTGGAGCGGAGATGGGAGGAATTTCTACGCGGCCGCAGCGGCGGACAACAGGTGGAGGTCGACGCCCTGGGAAGGCGGGTAAGGGTCCTTCATGAAGTCGAAGACGTTCCGGGCCACAGCGTTTACCTCACGGTCGATCGCGACCTCCAGGAAACCGCCCACGAGGCCCTCAAGGGAAAGGATGGGGCTATCGTCGCCCTCGATGTCCGCAGCGGCGCCATTTTAGCCATGGCCAGCACTCCGGCGTTCGATCCCAACGTATTCGCCCGGGGAATTACCGCCGAGGAATGGCGCGCGCTGGGCCAAGCCCGGGCGCATCCCCTCAACAACCGGGCCATC
>MGSR01000018.1:0-2537 GCA_001798565.1 Deltaproteobacteria bacterium RIFCSPLOWO2_12_FULL_60_16 | reverse complement strand
CAGTCCTGCGACGTCTATTTTTATCAGCTCGGCCAGCGCACCGGCATCGACCGGATCGCCAAACACGCCCGCGCTTTGGGACTCGGGGAAAAAACCGGCGTTCCCCTCGATGACGAGAAACCGGGACTGATCCCGGATACCGAATGGAAAAAGAGGCGCTTCGGCCAGCCCTGGTTTCCGGGAGAGACACCCTCGGCCGCCATCGGCCAGGGCTACATCACCGTCACGCCGCTGCAGATGGCAAACCTTATGGCAGTCGTGGCCAACGGCGGGACACTCTACCGCCCCTGGTTCGTCCGCAAAGTGGAATCCCTGGACGGCGCGGTGATCCGCGAATACGGTCCGGAAAGGATCCGCACTCTCGACGTGAAGGAGAGCACCTGGAAGCACGTCCGCAACGCCCTGCTCGAGGTCGTGAGCAGCCCGTCGGGAACCGGAGGCCGGGCCAGGTCCAGTCTCGTGCAGATTGCCGGAAAGACCGGAACCGCTCAGGTGGTGGAAATGCGCGGCGCCTATGTCAAGAGCGAACAACTCTCCTACCTGATTCGCGACCACGCCTGGTTTGTCGCCTATGCCCCCGCCGACAACCCCGAGATTGCAGTGGCGGTCTTAGTGGAGCACGGCGGCCACGGAGGCGCGGCGGCGGCCCCCCTGGCGAAGCTGGTGATCGAAAAATATGTTTCTTTGAAAGACCGACATGGCGACGCGAGACAGGCGCGGGGTCCAGGAGCGATACGTGCAAATTGACCGCAGGCTCGCTTCTCACTTTGACTGGACCTTGTTCGGCATTGTCCTGAGTCTGACCCTGCTGGGAATCCTGACCATCTACAGCGCCACCTACAGCATCACCGAAGGGCAGGCCGGCGGGCTTGCGGCAAAGCAGTTTTACTGGCTTGTGGTCGGCTTGGCAGCGATGCTTGCCGCCCTGAGCATCGACTATCATCACCTGGATCGTCTGGCGTACCCCTTTTACGGACTCGTGCTTTTCCTGCTCCTTCTGGTTCTCTTTATCGGCTCGGTGGGCGGAGGCTCCCAGCGATGGTTGAATCTCGGCTTTTTCATCCTCCAGCCTTCCGAACCCGCGAAACTGGCGGTCGTCCTGGCCCTGGCCAAGTACCTGCAGTACGATGAGCCGCCCGATGGTTACCGCCTGCGAGACCTGTGGCTTCCCTTTCTCTTGGTGGCGCCTCTGATCCTGCTGACCCTGGTGCAGCCGGATCTCGGCACCGCGATTATTCTCTCGCTCATCTTTATGAGCATCATGCTCATGGGAGGGCTGCGCCTGCGCTCCTTCCTTTACCTGGCGGCGGCCGGGGTCGTTTTCATGCCCATCGCCTGGCACTTCTTGAAGCCCTATCAACAGAAGCGCATCCTGATCTTTCTCAATCCGGATCTGGATCCGTTGGGAGCGGGATATCACGTCATCCAATCGAAAATCGCGGTCGGCTCCGGAAGGTTTTTCGGCAAGGGCTATCTCAAGGGCACGCAGAATCAGCTTGATTTCTTACCCGCGCAGCACACCGATTTTGTATTTTCCGTCTTTGCCGAGGAGTGGGGCCTGGCGGGCTGCGTGCTCTTGCTGGCGCTTTACTTCGCCTTCCTGGTGGTGTCGCTGCGTGTGGTGGCTCGGGCCAAGGACCGTTTCGGCGCCCTCCTGGTCTTCGGCATTCTCGCCATTTTCTTTTGGCAGGTGCTCATCAACGCCTCGATGGTGACCGGACTCCTGCCCGTGGTGGGAATTCCGCTCCCGCTCTTGAGCTACGGCGGCTCCTCGATGGTGTCGATGATGGTGGGCGCAGGCTTCCTGATCAACGTGAGCATGCGCCGCTTCACATTTTAATAGATCGTTGAAAAAGGTCCACCCGCGCTTTCGCAGTTGTCAGTCTTAAGTTCCGAGTGAAGCCCGAAACGCGAGACGCGAAGCTAAAAACTGTCCTTACGACCGGAGGACGAGAGTCTTAGCGTCGTTGCCGTTCCAGTGCGCGACGCTGTTGCCTGGTCAAACCCGGTTGTTGTCCTGGCGGGGGCTGTTGGCCTGATGGAATCGCAGGTTGTAAAGCGATAGTTTGCTCTACAAGAACCCATCTACGGCCCACGTGGTTTTCGATAATCTTTCCTGCCGGCCCACCAAATGTGATTTCGTTAGCGTGGAAAATACTCAGTACCGCGTCCTGGAGCGCTTGGTCGTCCTCAAGGCGCCTCACCCGCATTCCGACGGACTGAAGCTCAGGATAACGGATCGGTCTGCCATGAGTTCGGAAACGGTCATATGCCTCCTCAGAGCCAAACCATTCTGCAATTTTGTCTGCTTTCGCCGCCCGTTCCCCTTCAGGAATCTCCATGTCATCGTGGCGGAGCATGTACTTCGCTAACCACTTTGCCACGACCTCCATAGAAAGTTTTACCTGTTGATGGCAGAATTCTATGAGACCCCCTGCGTAGGATCGGAGTATAGGCGTCCAGGCCGCGAGGCTTGAAACGTCTTGTTTACACTCCTCTTTAGCCCTCTCGAAGTCCCGGAGAATAGCATGTGCGGG
>MGSR01000017.1:1819-8874 GCA_001798565.1 Deltaproteobacteria bacterium RIFCSPLOWO2_12_FULL_60_16 | reverse complement strand
GGGTGGAGGCGGTCCGGGTCTCGACCCCTGAGGAGGCGCTGGCCATTTGGAAAGAGGGCGGCATAGCGCTGTTCGTCGATCCGGAGGCCAGGGTCCGGGAGGCGATCCGGCCCGAGGTGATCGTCGACGCCATCATGGCCAAGAGAAACACCGGCACTGACAGGTCCCAAGCCGGGTTGGTGGTCGGCGTCGGGCCGGGGTTCCGCGCCGGCGCAAACGTTCACGCAGTCGTGGAGAGCAATCGGGGTCACAACCTCGGGCGGGTCCTCTGGGAAGGGGAGGCGGAGCAGGACACCGGCATACCGGCCCCGGTGGGGGGTTACAGTGAAGAGCGGGTTTTGCGAGTGCCCAAAGAAGGTCTTTTCAAGGCCCTGCGCGAGATCGGGGATATGGTGAGCGTGGGGGAGGCGGTGGCCCAGGTAAACGGCGTGCCCCTCCAGGCCCGGATCCGGGGGGTTTTACGGGGCCTGCTCAAGGACGGCATAAAGGTCGAGGAGGGCATGAAGGCCGGGGACATTGATCCCAGGGGGGAAAGAGGGTATTGTTACATGATTTCCGACAAGGCGAGAGCCATCGCTGGAGGTGTGCTGGAGGCTATTCTTCATTCCTTGAAGGATCCGCGTTTCCGTTCCGCTTAGGCCTGACCTTATTCTACCCGATGATGCGAGGACAGCAGTGAATCCCAAGAAGCTCACAATTGACAAAGTTCAGGAGGCATTGCGCAAGCAGCAGTATATCTGCGACCGCTCGCTCGCCACCGTGGTTTATCTGTCGATCACGTTGGGGAAACCCGTTCTGCTCGAAGGCGAGGCGGGAGTTGGAAAGACCGAGATCGCCAAGGTGCTCGCCGACGTCTTGGAGACGAGGCTCATTCGGCTCCAGTGCTACGAGGGGTTGGACGCCAATACCGCCCTCTACGAATGGAATTACCCCAAGCAGATGCTGCGCATCAAGCTGGAGGAGGTCGGCGGCAAGGATCGGGCGGCCGTGGAGACCGAGATCTTCACCGAGGAGTATCTGGTCAAGCGCCCCTTGCTCGAGGCGATTCAGAGCGATGGCCCGATGGCTCCGGTGCTGCTGATCGACGAGATCGACCGCGCGGACATGGAATTTGAGGCCTTTTTGCTCGAGGTCCTCTCCGACTTTCAGATCACCATCCCCGAAATCGGCACGATCCGGGCCAGTCTCCGCCCTTACGTCTTTCTCACCTCGAACCGAACGCGGGAGATTCACGACGCGCTCAAGCGCCGCTGCCTGTACCACTGGATCGATTACCCGACGTTTGAAAAGGAATACGAGATCGTCATGACCAAGTTTCCCCAGGTGCGCGATCATCTGGCGAAGCAGATCTGCGCCTTCATGCAGCGGGTGCGCCAGATGAATTTTTACAAGCGCCCCGGCGTGGCCGAGACCCTGGACTGGGCTTGCGCCCTGATGGCTCTCTCCCGCCAGGAGCTGGACCAGAAGACCGTGGAAGAGACCATGGGCTGCATCTTCAAATACCGGGAAGACCTGCATCACTTAAAAGAAGAGCTGGCGGCTAAGCGACTGGACTTTGAACAGGCGCTCAAAGAGCCGACGGAGCTCATGGCATAGACCATGGAAATCTCGGATGAAGCCATTGTCAAGGCGGTGGACCGCTACTCGGCGGTGCGCGGCCAGGGGACCCTGGCCAATCTGCTGGCCTTTGGCCGGGTGCTCAAAGAGGCGGGCCTCAAGGTCAGCTTGAGTCAGGTGATGGACGCCAGCCGCTCGCTGGAGCTCGTCGATATCTCGCGCCGAGCGGATTTCTACGCCGGGTTGCGTTCTAATCTGGTCTCGGACAAGGAAGAGATCCCGCTGTTCGACCGCGTCTTCGAGCGATTCTGGCAGGAGTTGAGTGGTGACGAGCCGCCCATGGAATCGGTGGAGATGGCGCCGTCGTCGGCGAAAGAAAACCAGGGCGACTCGGCCGGCCCCGGGGGGAGCCTCGAGGAGGTGGTCGCCGAGGCTGCCAGCCAGAATGCCAAGCTGAGCGATGAGAGCGAGCGCATCCCCGTGCCCACCTACAGTCCGCACGAGGCCTTGAACAAAAAGGACTTCAGCGAGATGGGGATCGAGGAGAGCCGCGCGATCAGCCGCGCCATCCTGCTTATCGCCACCAAGATCGCCACCCAGGTGAGCCGCCGCAAGAAGCGCGCCACCAAGGGCGAGGAGATCGATCCGCGCTGGACCATGCGCAAGAATATCAAGTACGGCGGGGAGGTCATCGATCTGGTCGCGCGCAAGCGCAGGATCAAGAAGACCCGGGTCGTCCTGCTCTGCGACGTCAGCGGCTCGATGGACTGCTACAGCCGGTTCTTGATCCAGTTCATGTACGGCCTGCAGAACGAGCTTTGGGGGGTGGAGACCTTCGTCTTCAGCACATCGCTGAGCCGCATCACCCACCTGATCCGCACCAAGGACATCGGCAGCGCACTGGAAAGAATTTCGCACTCGGTGGTGGGGTGGTCGGGCGGCACCAACATCGGCCGCTCGCTCCATGCGTTCAACCGGGAGTTCGCGCCCAGTCTGGTGACGCACCGGACGGTGCTCGTGATTATCAGCGACGGCTGGGACCGGGGGGACGTGGGGCTGTTGGAGCGGGAGATGAGGGCCCTCAAGAGGCGCTGCCGGAAGATCATATGGCTCAATCCGCTTCTGGCGAGCGAGAATTACGAGCCGCTGTGCAAGGGGATGCAGGCGGCGCTTCCCTATCTCGATCTGTTTTTGTCGGTGCACAATCTCAACAGCCTGGTCGCTCTGGGAAGAACGCTGCAGAAGTTAGTAGCGTGAACTCGTTACTGGTATACTCGTTGCTAGTTGACTCGTTCTTAAACGAATAACGAATCAACGAATAACTGACAACGAAATTATGTGGAGGTAAAAAACATGGCCGGTCCGGGAACATGTCATGAGGATAGCGCGGGCGAGCGCCGGAAGGCGGATTCGATCTACCATCAGGTAAAAGAGTTTCTCGACAAAGGCGAGACCCTGGCGGTAGCCACGATCGTCTCCACCAAGGGCTCCACGCCGCGCGAGGTGGGCGCCAAGATGGTCGTGACCGCCTGGGGGGAGATCCTGGGGACCATCGGCGGAGGCTGCGGCGAGGCGGACGTCAAGCGGGAGGCGATCGAGGTGATCCGGACGCGCAAGCCCCGGATGGTGCGCGTGGACCTGCTCGATGACATCTCTTCGGACAGTCCGGCGGTTTGCGGCGGCATCATGAACGTCTTCGTCGATCCCTGGTGGAAGGAAAAGAGTGGAGAGTAAGGAGTAATGAGCAGTAAGGACAGAGACAGCTAGTTTTCATCACTTGGTTTTATGGAACCGTTAGTTGACGAGCTGATCAAGATAGGAGAGCAGGGCGCGGCCGCGGTCCTGGCCACCGTCATCGAGGCGGACGGGAACGGCCGTGTCGCGCCGGGCGACAAATGCCTCATTCGGGACGGCAAGGCCGAGAGCGGGACGATCCGCCACGAGGGGCTGCTCAGCGCTATTCTGCGGGAGGCGGAGAGCTGCCTCAAGGAGGAGAAATCGAAATTAGTGCCGCTGGAAATCCCCGACGCCGGAGGCAAGATCGAGGTGTTCTTCGAGGTGATGGCGGCGCCGCCCCAGCTCGTTGTGGTAGGGGCGGGCCACATCGCCGTGCCGCTGGTCAAATTCGCCAAGATCTTGGATTTTCATGTCGCGGTGCTGGATGACCGGATGCTGTTCGCCAATCGCGAGAGATTCCCGGACGCGGACCAGATTCTGGTAACGGATATGGCCGAGGCGCTGAAGGGGATGGCGATCACCCCCTCCACCTATATCGTGCTGATCACGCGCGGCCATAAATACGACGAGCCCTGTCTGCGCGAGATCATGGACAGCCCGGCGAAGTACATCGGCATGATCGGCAGCCGGAGGCGCATCAAGGCCTGTTTTCAGCGGTTCCGGGAGGAACAGAAGATCGCCGAAGAGATTATCGAGAGGGTGTACGCGCCCATCGGTCTGGACATCAACACGGAGACCCCTGAGGAGATCGCCCTTTCCATTCTGGCCGAGATCATCAAGGTGCGCCGGGGAGGCAAGGCCCAGTCTCTGTCGGGGAAATAGTTACTAGTTATTGGTTACTGGTTATTGGTAAAATTCGACACAGCAAGGGCTCCGATTAACTAGTAACCAATAACCAATAACAAACGTGGGGAGGAGAATCACAGGGGTTGTGTTCAGCGATCTGGCTCAGGCGTCGACGTTCATGGCTCTGGAATGGGTGCAGAAGGCGCTCCGCGAGGGGCTTGGATTCGCTCCCTATCCGGCGACGCTGAACTTGCGGCTGGAGTCGGGAGAAGAGATCGCTGCCTGGCGGGAAGTGAAAAGAGCTGCGCCCGGTATCCCGATCGTTCCGGCGGATCCCTCGTTTTGTCGGGCGCGCTGTTTTTTGGTGCAGGTCGAGGGGAAACTTAAGGGCGCCGTGCTCCTTCCCGAGGTAGAAGGCTACCCGGCGGATAAAATCGAGGTGGTGGCCCCGGTGCGGCTCAAGGACGAGCTCAACCTAAAAGATGGAGATACGATCACGATAGAGTTCAAGGTTTAAAGTTCAACGTTCAACGGATTACAACGTTGAACTATTGAACCCTTGAACGTTCGAAGGGCTGCTTCGAAGGCAAGGTATGAGACGATTGATTGTCGGCATATCCGGCGCGACCGGCGCCATCTATGGGGTGCGTATCCTCGAGGTGCTGGCGGGAATAAAGGACGTGGAGACCCATCTGGTGCTCACCCGCGCGGCCAAGATGACCATCCAGGTCGAGACGACCTACTCCGTGAAGCAAGTGGAGAAGATGGCGAATGTCGTCCACGATATCAACAACGTCGGCGCCTCCATATCGAGCGGCTCGTTCCGCACCGAAGGGATGGTGATCGCCCCCTGCTCGATGAAGTCGATGGGCGGCATCGCCCATTCGGTCGCCGGCGATCTCCTGGTCCGGGCCGCGGATGTGATTCTCAAAGAAAGAAAGAGACTCGTCTTGCTGGTGCGCGAGACGCCGCTCCATCTCGGCCACCTGGAGAGCATGGTGGCCCTGACGCGCATGGGGGCGGTGATCTTTCCTCCGGTGCCGGCATTTTATCACCGGCCCAAGACCCTCGACGATGTGATCAACCAAACCGTCACCCGGGTCCTTGACCAGTTCAATATCGACGTAGGCCTCTTTGAGCGGTGGAGCGACGAGCAGATGCGCCGGCACCCGCAGGCGACTGATCGGGCTTCTAATCCCGCCGGCAGAGGGAAGAGACCGGGACGAAAAGATTTCCGGTGACGCCTCCTCTGCCACACCATGCCGCGCCGCAGGCGTAAAAAATCCCTCTCGGTAACCCAGAAGAGAAAAAGGGAGCACCTCGAGCTCTGCCTCGACTCCCCCTCTGCGGCCGGCCCATACGGGACCGGCCTCGACCGGCACCTGTTCGTCCACAACGCGCTGCCGGAGATCGATATCGACGAGATCGACCTCGCGGCCTCGTTCCTGGGCAAAAGGCTGAAAGCGCCCCTGCTGATTTCGTCGATGACCGGCGGCTTTGAGCTCGCCCGCAAGGTCAACCGCAATCTGGCCCAGGCGGCGCAGCAATTGGGGCTGGCGATGGGCGTTGGCTCCCAGCGGGTCGCCTTAGAGGAACAGAGCGTCGCCGACTCATTTAAGGTGAGGGATCTGGCGCCGGACATTCTTCTGCTGGGAAACCTCGGCGCGGTTCAGCTCAACTACGGTTACGGGATCGCGGAGTGCCGCCGGGCGGTAGAGATGATCGGAGCGGATGGCCTGATCCTGCACCTCAACGTCCTGCAGGAGGCGGTCCAACCCGAGGGGAACCGGAATTTTAAGGGGCTAACGGCCAAGATCGCGCAGGTCTGCCGTCAGTTGGAGGTTCCGGTCATGGCCAAAGAGGTGGGCGGCGGGATCTCGGCTGAAGTGGCTTTGCGGCTCAAGCAGGCCGGGGTGAAGGCCATCGATGTCGCCGGGCGCGGCGGCACCTCATGGTACGCAGTGGAGGCCAAGAGGGCGGCGCGAAGAGGACAGCCCGTCGATCAAGCTTTTTCCGATTGGGGGATTCCAACCGAGGAGTCCCTGGTTCAAGTGCGGCGGGCCACCCCCGAGCTTGAGATCGTCGCTTCGGGCGGCATCCGCAGCGGTCTGGACGTCGCCAAGGCGATCGCCCTGGGCGCGGATATCGCCGCCATCGGCCAGCCCCTGCTGGCGCCGGCTTTGGAATCGGCCGGGGAGGTGGTAAACTTTTTGACCGGCATTATCTTTGACATCAGGGTGGCTATGCTGTGCGTCGGGGCAGCCGATCTGGCCAGGCTGAGGAAGGCGCCGCTCATACGTCGGTAAGGGTCAATTTTAGATTTTGGATTTTTGATTTTGGATTAGGACAAAATGTCAGACGAGCTTAAACGCGACATTCTGGAATACATGGAGACTCATAACACCATGACGCTGGCTACCTGCCAGGGTGGC
The DNA here is from genome assembly GCA_001798565.1 of Deltaproteobacteria bacterium RIFCSPLOWO2_12_FULL_60_16. GTDB lineage: Bacteria > Desulfobacterota > Binatia > UBA9968 > UBA9968 > UBA9968. The sequence goes on along the minus strand of MGSR01000017.1, from coordinate 2,362 downwards.
TCCCCCTGGGCGGCGACGGTCTTCTTTGCCAGCGACGGCTTCCGCCTCTATTTTTTTTCCGCGCCCGACTCCCGCCACAGTCAGAATCTGGCGGCCAATCCCCAGGTAGCCGTGACCATCCAGGAGGACTATCACGACTGGCGCGAGATCAAGGGTATCCAGCTGGAGGGCAAGGTCGCGGCCGTGGATTCCCTGCTGGAAAAGGGCAAAGCGATGGTTGCTTACACGCGCAAATATCCCGAGATCATCAAGATTTTCACCAGCCCGTCGAGCGGCGCTCTCTATCAGGCCTTTCTCAAGGTGAAGTTTTACTGCGTGATGCCGGAGCGGATCTTTTATATCGACAACAAACAGGGGTTAGGTAAACGGCGGGAGATCATTGTCAAGGATGAAGGATAAAGGCGGAAGGATAAAGGGATAAGGGCTGAGGATGTCGCGACTTGTGGGTAAGGAGCTAACCGAGGAGCTTTTCGAACGTCTAAAAGGTATAGATGCCGGCTCCAAGGCGGGCAAGGCGATCATCCTGGTCAGCGTGGATGAGGC
>MGSR01000017.1:0-1600 GCA_001798565.1 Deltaproteobacteria bacterium RIFCSPLOWO2_12_FULL_60_16 | reverse complement strand
GTTCCGCGTGGAGCTGGAGAAGCTTCTCGAAGATCAGGAGCCCGACGCGGCCATTACCGGCGGGGTCACTTTCAGCCGCCCGCAGAAAAAGGAAGCGAGCGAGCTGGCGGAAAAGATCTTTGCGGAGCTCAGGAGAGGGTCGTGAAGCTCAAACGCATCGGCGTCGTTGCCGCCGCGGTGCTCGTGGCCGGCGCTCTCGCGACGGCCTTCTGGCGTCTCGGCAATAGCGCCAAGGAATCTTCCTACGCCGCTGTGCCCGCGCAGAAGGGCGACATCACGCAGGTGGTCTCGGCCACCGGCACCCTTCAGGCGGTGGTGACCGTTCAGGTGGGCAGCCAGGTGTCGGGGACGATCGCCAGGCTCAACGCCGATTTCAACAGCAAGGTGAAGAAAGGCGAGGTGATCGCCGAGCTCGACCAGGCGAAGTTCAAGGCGCGCGTGGAAGAGGAAAAGGCCAATCTGGCTGCGGCGCAGGCGAGCCAGGCGAAGGCCAAAGTAACCGTGGAGGATTCCAAGCGCACCCAGGCGCGCGCCGCGGAGCTGCGAAGGCGCGAGCTGATCTCCCAGAGCGAGCTCGACGCGGCGCAAACCGCTTACGATGCCGCGCTCTCTCAATTCGAGGTGGCCAAGGCGCAGGTAGAACAGGCCCGGGCCTCCCTGAATCAGGCCGCGGTCGATCTCGCGTATACCGTGATTCGCTCCCCGGTGGACGGGATCGTGATCTCGCGCAACGTCGATGTCGGTCAGACCGTCGCCGCCTCTCTGCAGGCTCCGACCCTGTTCACGATCGCAAACGATCTTGCCAAGATGGAGGTGCACACGAATGTCGATGAGGCGGACGTCGGCAATGTCTGGGTCGACCAGGAAGTGACCTTTACGGTCGATGCCCATCCCACGCGGCGCTTCAGGGGCAAGGTGGCGCAGGTGCGAAACGCGCCCAATGTAGTGCAGAACGTGGTGACCTACGACGCGGTCGTGGGGATTGATAATAAGGATCTGCTGCTGAAGCCGGGCATGACCGCCAACGTGGAGTTCCTGGTGAGTCAGAAGAATAGCGTGCTCAGGATTCCCAACGTCGCGATCCGCTTCCGGCCGCCCGGGGAGAAACCGGCGGCGCAACAGGTCGTGGGCCAGGCAGGACGCGGCGCGGGGGGCACGAGGGGAGGCCGGCGCAGCGGCGGGGAGCGGGCGCGGCGCGCCGCCAGCAGCGACGGGAAAGATGGACGGTGGGTGCGGGTTTATTTTCTCAAGGATCAGCAGGCTGTTCCTGTGCAGCTGCGCCTGGGGATTACCGACGGCTCTTACACGGAAGTGCTGGAAGGCGAGGTCCAGGAGGGACAGGCGATTATCATCGGACTCTCGGACAAGAGCCAAAATAATAGCCGGCCCGGAGCTTCCGGCCTGTTCGGCTTGAGAGGTTTTGGCGGGTTCCGATGAGCCAGCTGATCCGAGTTCGCGATCTGCACAAGATCTATCGGATGGGGGACATCGAGGTCCCGGCGCTGCGCGGCATCAACCTGGACATCGAGCGGGGGGAATTCGTCGCCGTCATGGGCGCCTCCGGCTCGGGAAAGTCGACCTTCATGAACATCCTCGGCTG
>MGSR01000016.1 GCA_001798565.1 Deltaproteobacteria bacterium RIFCSPLOWO2_12_FULL_60_16 | reverse complement strand
CGCCTGAAATCCCGGCATCGCCGAGTGGACTCCATATTTCCTCGCCTCGTAGGATGCCGACGTCACGACACCCCTGCCGCTCTTGCCGCCGACAATAACCGGCTTGCCTTTCAAGGCGGGATTGAGCGCCTGCTCTACGGAGGCGTAGAAGGCGTCCATATCGACGTGGAGATACCAGCGCATGCGGTCGAAGCTTAGGTTAGGACTCAGAGAACGTCAAGCCGCTCCTCTCCTTCCTCCCCTCACCGCCGAGAAGAAGACGGCCAGCAGGGTGGCGAAGTTGATGATGTAGACGGTGGAGCTGAAGGTCTGGCTGAAGATCTCCGGCGCGGAGCCCCAAGCCTGAGGCGACTCGATCTCGGTCTGCGACAGCCCGGCGCTGGCCAATCCATGGGTAAAAAGGGTCGCCGAAAGCGCCGTCCCGGTGGCCGCTCCGATGCGCGCCGTCGTCACCGACATCCCGGAGGCGGCCCCTATCTTGTCCCGGGGCACCGATCCCAGCATCGCGCTCTGGTTGGGAGAGTTAAAGGCCGCCCAGCCGAGCCCGGTGAGGAGCAGCGGTAGCATGATTCGGATTGCCGTTGACTCGAGAGTGAGAGAGGCGATGAAGTATTGACCGGCCACGATGAAGGCGGCGCCAAGCGTGCAGAGAAGGCGCGAGCCCAGGCGATCGGAAAGCCAGCCGGCCAGCGGCGCCATGACGACGATAACGACGGAGTTGGTGATGAGGATCCAGCCCATTTGAGTCGCCGTATAGCCCATGATGATCTGCAGGTAGAAGGGCATGAGGAAGGTTATCGCGGACTGTGTCGAGGTGATGAAGAGGAGGCTCAAGTTGGCGGCGCTGAACAGCCTGCTGCGGAAAAGCGACAGGCTCAAGATCGGCGTCTCCGCTCTGAGTTCGGTCCGAATGAACAGACCGAGGGTGGCAATCGAGACCAGCAGGGGGCCAAGGACTCTCAGTTGTTGGAGGCCGAGGTGGGGAAGCTGATTCAAGGCGTAAAGAAAGGAGCTGTTAGTGAGCAAAAGGAGCAAGGCTCCTTGGACATCGACTCTGATCGGGACTTTTTTTCTTTCCCCCTCGCTCAGGATTTTCCACGCCAGATAGGCGCCCAGGAGCCCGAATGGGATGTTGACGAAGAAGTTCCAGCGCCATCCCACGGTATCGATGAGGAAGCCGCCCAGCGTCGGTCCCGTGAGAAAACCGACATGAAAGGCCATAGAGGCGAACCCCAGCGCCTTGCCCCGTTGATCCGACGGGAAGGCGACCATGAGGATCGCGCGGCCGTTGGCGACAAGCATCGATCCGCCGATCCCCTGGAGGATGCGAAAGGCAATGAGCTGAGCCGGCGATTGAGACAGGCCGCACAGCACTGAGCCGCAGACGAAAAGCAGATAGCCGCTCGCGTAAATTCGTTTGCGGCCGAACAGGTCGCCCAGGCGGCCCAAGGTGAGGACCAGGCCGATGAGCGTGAGATCATAGGCCAGCAGGGTCCACTGGATGGTGCTCAGGTCGGTCTGAAACAGCCGGGTCAGGGTCGGCAGCGAGACCAGGAGGGCCCTCTGGTTCAGCGCCGCCATGAACAGCCCGAGACAGACGTTGGCGAGGACCAGTTGCGGTTTCGGTTGCGGGGCGGCGGCGCCGTCGGTGGGCATGATGTTGGTGCAGCGATCGACAGAGAGATCGAGATCTCGGTTGCGCTCGGGGCCGCCGCGCGCTACAGGGAAGCCTTTCCTTCAGCCCAGGACTCCTCAGCGTAAGCTCCCTCCCCGCGCGCGAAAGTCAGCTGCTCGCCGTCGCGGTCTATGACGACCTTGTCGCCCTCGCGGAACTGGCCGTCGAGAATTTTCAGCGCGAGGGGATCCTGAATCCATCTCTGGATGGCTCGCTTGAGCGGGCGCGCCCCATAGACCGGGTCATAGCCTTTTTCAGCCAGCAGCGCCTTGGCCCGGTCGGTAATCTCCAGCGCCATCTTCCTGCTCGCCAGGTTCCGGCGCAGGCGCCTGAGCTGGATCTCCGCGATCTCTTTGATCTGCTCGCGGCCCAGGCTGTTGAAGATGACGGTTTCGTCGACGCGGTTCAGGAACTCCGGCTTGAAGGCCTCCTTGAGGGCGGCGGTCACCCGGCGCTGCATCTCTTTTCGGTCTTTTTCTCCCAGGTCCTGTATGTATTGGCTGCCGAGGTTGGAGGTCATGATGATCACCGTGTTCTTGAAATCCACGGTCCTTCCCTGCCCGTCGGTCATGCGGCCGTCTTCGAGAATCTGCAGCAGCGCATTGAAAACCTCGGGGTGGGCCTTTTCGATCTCGTCGAAGAGAACAACGGAATAAGGCCTGCGCCTGACCGCCTCGGTGAGGTAGCCCCCCTCCTCGTAGCCGACGTAGCCCGGGGGCGCGCCGATCAGACGCGCCACCGAGTGTCTCTCCATGAACTCGGACATATCCAACCGCACCATCGCCTGCTCGTCGTCGAAAAGAAACTCCGCCAGGGCGCGGCACAGCTCGGTCTTTCCCACTCCCGTCGGCCCCAAGAAGATAAAAGAGCCGATGGGGCGGTTCGGATCCTGCAGGCCGGCGCGCGCGCGCCGCACCGCGTTGGCGACCACCTGGATCGCCTCGTCCTGCCCGACGACGCGCGCCTTCAGACGCTGCTCCATCTTCAGGAGCTTCTGGATCTCCCCCTCCATCATCCTGGAGACCGGGATCCTGGTCCACTTCGCCACCACCTCGGCGACATCGTCGGCGTCGACCTCCTCCTTGAGCATCTTTTGGTATTTTTGCAGCTCGAGCAGACCTTGATTTTGCGCCGCCAGCTCCTTGTGGAGCTGGGTGAGCACGCCGTAGCGCAGCTCGGCGGCGCGGTTTAAGTCGCCGCTGCGCTGCGCCTGCTGCTCCTCGAGCTTGGTCGCCTCGATCTTTTCCTTCAAGGAGCGGAGCTTTTGGATCGCGTCCTTTTCCTTCTGCCAATGGGCCTTGAGCCCCGCGGAGCCCTCCTTGAGGCCCTGGATCTCGCGCTCCAGGCGGCCGAGCCTGTCTTGGGAGGCCTTATCGCTCTCGCGCTTTAAGGCCTGCCGTTCGATTTCCAGTTGCAGGACCTTGCGCTCGACCTCGTCGATTTCCGTCGGCATACTGTCGATCTCTATTCTCAAGCGGGAGGCAGCCTCATCGATCAGGTCGATCGCCTTGTCCGGCAGAAACCGGTCGCTGATGTAGCGGTGCGATAGGGTGGCCGCGGCCACGATGGCGCTGTCGGTGATGCGCACGCCGTGATGCACCTCATAGCGCTCTTTAAGACCCCGCAAGATTGCGATGGTGTCTTCGACGGAGGGCTCGCCGACCAGGATCGGCTGAAACCTGCGCTCCAGCGCCGGATCCTTCTCGACCCGCTTGCGGTACTCGTCGATCGTGGTCGCGCCCACGCAGCGGAGCTCCCCGCGCGCCAGGGGCGGCTTGAGCATATTGGAGGCGTCCATGGCGCCTTCGGCGGCGCCGGCGCCGACCAGGGTGTGCAGCTCGTCGATGAACAGGATGATCTGGCCAGCCGCCTCCGTCACCTCCTTGAGGACCGCTTTCAGTCGCTCTTCGAACTCGCCGCGGTACTTGGCCCCGGCCACCAACGCCCCCATGTCGAGCGCGACGAGCCGCTTGTCTTTGAGACTTTCGGGGACGTCCCCATTGACGATCCTGAGCGCCAGCCCCTCGACAATGGCGGTTTTGCCCACGCCGGGCTCGCCGATCAAGACGGGGTTGTTCTTGGTGCGCCGGGAAAGCACCTGGATGACCCTGCGGATCTCGTCGTCGCGCCCGATCACCGGATCGAGCTTTCCCTTGCGGCCGAGCTCCGTAAGATCGCGGCTGTATTTCTCGAGCGCCTGATATTTTTCTTCGGGATTGGGATCGGTGATCCGTTGGGCGCCGCGGATGTCCACCAGGGCCTTGAGGATCTGTTCCTTGGAGGCGCCGAGCGCGCGCAGAATTTTTCCCGCCTCGCCCTCGTCCTCCACCATGGAGAGCAGCAGGTGCTCGGTGGAGACATACTCGTCTTTGAGCCCGTCGGCCGCCGCCTCGGCGCCCTCGATGGCTTTCTTGAGGCGCGGCGTGATGAATGTCTGGCCCGCGCCGGCGCCCGTCACTTGGGGGACGCGGTCCAGGGCCCTTTGCAGCCGGTCCAGGAGGGAGGAGACTGGAATGTCCAGCTTCTGCAGCAGCGCAAGGACCACTCCTTCCTTTTGTCCGAGCAGGGCCATCAGCAGGTGCTCGACGTCGACGGCCTGATGATTGCGCTTTTCCGCCAGCGCCTGGGCATGCTGCACGGCCTCTTGTGATTTTATCGTCAGCTTATCGAAACGCATGGCTGCCCCTGGGACACGCTGAGGCAAATTTAAGCACGGTTCCCTAGCCTGTCAAGAAACTATTTCGCCAATGGAGGGGGGACTTAGACGGGAAGCGAGATCGTCAGCGTCGTGCCCTCGACCGGATCGCTCTGGACGTCGATCCGGCCGCCGTGCATGCTGACGATGTGGTGCGCCACGAAAAGCCCGACGGTGCTCACGTCCGCGCCGCGTCTGCGGAGCTTTTTTCTCCGGTCAAAGAGCAGCGGGATTTCCTCTTGAAAAATGCCGGCGCCGCTGTCTCTCACGGCGATCGCAAGCCGGTCGCCCTCGAGCCGTGAGCTCACGGTAACACTGCCTCCGAGGGGCGACAGGGTGATGGCGTTGCTGATCAGAATGCCGAGCGCGCGCTCGATCTGGACCGCGTCGACGGAGATCGCCGGGAGATCGTTGACGGCTTCGAGAGCGAGGTCGATATTCTTTGCGGTGGCCTCGCCCTGTTTGTCCTGAACCGCCAGCTCCAGGATCTGTTTGATCTCGAAGGGACTCTTCTGCAGCTCGAATTTTCCCGCTTCGATGTCCAGGGCGCCGGTATGGTTCATGACCAGATCGAAGAGCCGCCGGGCTAGGGAGCCGATGCGTTTGATGGAGAGAATCTGATTCGGCTCGGCCTGCTCCGGGCTGATCGTGGAAGCGATCTCCAGGTAGCCGATCATGGCGGCCAAAGGGGATTTGAGATCCTCCGCGATGTCGGCAAGGACCTCGTCTACCGCCTGCTCTTTTGGTCCACCGTCGCCGCCTTCCTGAAGCCGGGCGGTCTCTTCTTGGCGCGGGGCCGACTCTTGTTGGAGCCTGCTCGACTCGTCGTGGTGGCGCTCGAGCTCCGCCTCCAGCTTCCTGATCTCCTCCTGGTAATGTCCGGCCTCCGCGCGGAGCCTCTCGCTCTCCTCACGGGAGCGTTCCGCCTCGGCCTTTAGCCTCTTTTTCTCCTCGTTTCTGGATATCGCCTGGGGAAGCTCCTGGAGGTGGGAGAGATCCGGCTGTTTGATAACGAAGTCCCACGCCCCCTGGCTGAGCGCTTGGTCCACGACCGTGAGCCTTTCCAGGGAAGCCAGAACGACTACGGCAACGTTGGGAAACGCGCTATGAATTTTTTGCACCGCCTCGATGCCCGCGCGCTGGAGGTCCAGATCCAGGATGACGCTGTGGCTGTTGTCGCTCTCCAACGCCGCCAGACAGGCCGCCAAATCCTGGACGGGGAACGCCTGGATGCCCTTGGCGCCCAGCTCGTCCCGGGTCTGATTAGAGGGCCTTTTCCCTCCCTCCAGCAAAAGGACTTTGATTTTTTCCATTGACTCGGTTCGCTCTGTTCCCGAAATCCTCAGGATTGGGTGACATCCACCCACTCGGCTCTCGGAGTTCCCCACTTCATGGTCTGCACCCGGCCGAGAAATTTCTGATCTTCGTTTCTGAATTCCACCACTCCATCCATGATGTATTTGATGTTGTTGAGGGTTTGATCATCGCAGGCCCCTTGTTCGACGACGAAGATGGTCGAGACGTCGGCAAAGTGGCCCGAGCGCGCCAAAAAGGCGAGAAAACGCTGTACGTAGGGAAGCTCGAAGTTGAGAAAGAGGCTGGAAATCGAATCCACCGCCCGTCTGCCCCCCTTCTTCAGCCGGTCCGTTTGTCCCAGCTCCGCTCCCGCGTCGCTGATCAGGGCGGAGAGATCGGCAAGCTCCAGCCTCCCGGTAATGGCGAACTTTTCCTCGCTGGACGTTCTCCCTCCGCTCCATGAATAGGCGTCCACAAAACGCATTTGATCCTGTCCCTCGCAGCCGGAGATGTCCAGAGCGTACTTTGCGCCCAGCTCCCTGCGCACCATGGAGGGATCGTCGTCGACACAGACGAACATGCATTTTTCGCCTTTTTTCAGCCCGTGCGCGAGGAAGAGGCGGGAAAAGAACGACTTCCCGCTTCCCAGAGAGCCGAGGATCAGGATGTTGGAGCCCGGCGGCACCGGGGCGCCAAAGAGCTGCTCCAGGGCATCGTCTGTGGGGTTCAGCCGCCGCGCCGGCGTGGTCGGCTTGGCCGGCGCAGCAATGACCTCTTCCTTCAGCACGATCGGCTGGGCCGGCTGGATCACAGGCTCGGAGGCCGGGGCCGCAGGCCGGACCGGCGGGGGCACAGACGGCGGCGCTTCGACTTTCTTGACCGCGCTTCTCTCCAGGATGCTGGCCACGCGCGCCTTGAGGACCTTCAAAGAGAAGGGCTTGGTGATGTAGTCGTCGGCGCCCACCTGGTATCCTTTGATCCGGTCCTCGTCCGTGGACAGGGCCGTCAGCATGATTACCGGCGTCATGGCGAACTGGGGCAGATCACGCAGCTTGTGACACACCTCGTAGCCGTCCATTTCCGGCATCATGACATCCAGGATGACGAGGTCCGGGCCCACCCCGGGGATCTTTTCCAGGGCCTCTTTCCCGTTATAAGCAAAGTGGACTTCATACCCTTCCGCGCCCAAGGCCATCCGGTAGAGCTCGCAGAAGTGGTGGTTGTCCTCGGCGATAAAGATTTTTTTTTCGTTGGCCATAACGTTTCCTCTAAAGAATTAGAGAACCGGTTTCAACACAATGCCCTTTTCTCTCACGATGTTGAATTGATGTTCCATCAGATCGATGGCGGTGCCGCGCATCTTGCGGATCAAAAGAGTACGCGCCATGCGGTTCTGAACTTTCGTGATACTGAGGATGATCACCCCTGCGACCAGAAATTCCTCTATCGCTCCGTCGCCCGTGGCCGTGATGCCGGGGATGGCGTACGATGTCAGGAGATTGGTTGTTCCCATGTTGTCCTGGAGGGAGTGCACCAGCGCGCGCACGTGTTCCTGAGCCCTGGCTGAGGGATCGCGCGAGAGAATCAGCGGTCCGACAGGATCGATGATGACCCGGCTGGCGCCCATTCTCTTGACGTAGGCGGTCAGATCCCCGACCGTCTTTTGGACGTCCACCTCTTTTTCTTTGCCCGCCCCCATGCGCGAGCTGAACAGGGGCGAGGCGTCGAGGATAAGCAGGCTCTTCTGCTCGATATACTTGAGCAAGTCCCAGCCCAGCGAAGCGGCCTCTTCCAGAATATCGGCGGGCTTCTCGTCCACGGCGACATAGACCGCCTTTTCCCCTTCCATGAGCCCTTTCAATATGAATTGGATGCAGAATATGCTCTTGCCCGTGCCGGATTCTCCGGTAATGAGGTACGACTTGCCTTCTGGGAATCCCCCCTCGATCAACGGATCAAGGCCCGGGATGCCGCTGGAAACTCTTTTTTTCTCCATGGCCTAAGGCTGTCACTTTTAACACTTTTTCCCGGGGTTTAAAAGCTTTCCGTTTGAATTGGCTCAAGGGTGCGGCTAGAATCCGTTGCCATGTCCCGCTACCTGAGAAAAACCGTTGCCGCGTTGGCGGGTTACGTTCCCGGGGAGCAGCCGAAGAACGGCGGCTTTATCAAGCTCAACACCAACGAGAATCCCTACCCTCCCTCGCCGCGCGTCCTCTCTGCCCTGCGCCGGGCGGCGGACCGCTCGCTGCGTCTCTACCCGGAGCCTCTCAGCGACAGCTTGAGATCCCTGGCGGCCGCGGATTTCGGGCTCAAGCCGGAGAACATTATTGCCGGCAACGGTTCCGACGAGCTGTTGTCCATCGTCGTGCGCTGTTTCGTGGGGCCGGGAGACCGGGTGGTCTACCCGGTACCGACCTACACGCTCTACGACACGCTGATCGCGATCCAGGAAGGGGAGAAGGCGCCGCTCGATTATCCGCCTGATTTTTCTCTCCCAGAGGCGCTCTACGGCGGGCAGGCCGCCCTGACTTTTCTCTGCAATCCCAACTCTCCCTCGGGGACCCTGGTTCCCGTCCGGGAGATCGAGCGGCTGGCCGGCTCTGTAACAGGTCTCCTGGTCGTCGATGAGGCGTATATCGATTTTGCCGAGGGCGCGGAGGTATCCGCGATTCCGCTGATCGGAAAATTTTCCAACATCGTCGTGCTGCGCAGCTTTTCCAAATCCTTTTCCCTGGCGGGAATGCGCATCGGCCTTGCCTTTGCGGCGGAGGAGATCATCGCGGGCATGATGAAGGTCAAAGACTCATACAATCTCAACCGCTTGAGCCTGGTCGCCGGCGTGGCGGCGCTCGGGGATCGCGCCTGGATGGAGCGCAACGTGGCGCGAATTCAGCGCAGCCGCCGGAAGCTCGCCCGCGGGCTGAAAAAGATCGGATTTCAGGTCTGCCCGTCCCAGGCCAATTTCGTGATGGCGCGAAGGGAGGGCGAGAATCTCGGCGGGCTCTACGAGGAGCTCAAGCGGCGCAAGATTCTCGTGCGCTACTTCGACCTGCCGGGTCTTAAGGACAGTCTCAGGATTACCGTCGGCACGGCGCAGGAGGTGGAGGCGTTACTAAAGGAGTTGGAGTCGATTCCCAAGGGTCTCTAGGCCGGGAGATTTCTTTTTGAGATCTTGATAGGGGATGGAGGAAAGCACATTTCAGGCCGGTCAAAAAGGATCGTTCGGGGACTCGCCTCGCGCGCCGAAAGCAATAGAGGTCGCTCGGGGGCCTGGTTCGCTCCCCGAAAGCAATAGTGCAGTGGTTAATCCGAACCTTGACGACCGATGCTTTCGGGTCGCTCGCCAGGCCCCCTCGCTTTACGGAGCGACCGAGGGGAGCGCGAGTGAGGCTGCGGACGTAGAGACGAA
>MGSR01000015.1 GCA_001798565.1 Deltaproteobacteria bacterium RIFCSPLOWO2_12_FULL_60_16 | reverse complement strand
ATATCGACGTTCTCGCAGCCGCCGTAGTAGCGCTTGCCCGGATAGCCCTCCGCGTACTTATTGGTCATGACCGAGCCCTGCGCCTCGAGCACCGCCTCGCTCACCACGTTCTCCGAGGCGATAAGCTCCAGGTTATGCTCCAGCCTCTCGGTCTCCTTTTGAATGGCCGAAAAAACGTCCGGGTCTGTCTGCTGCAAAAAGGACATATGCGTGCGAGTTCTTATTATTAAGTCTTGTCTTTGATGCGCGTGCCGAGCTCCCGCTCTACTTCGGTGATCTTATCGATGCGGCGCTGGTGCCGGCCGCCCGCGAACGGGGTCTTGAGCCAGATGTCCAGGATCTGCTCGGCCAGGGACTTTTCCGTAAACCCCCCGCCCAGGACCAGGATATTGGAATTGTTGTGCTCCCGGCTCATGTGGGCCGTCCTGGGATCATGCACCAGAGCCGCGCGGACACCCGGGAACTTGTTGGCCAATATCGACATGCCGATCCCGTTGGTGCATATGAGTATGCCCCGCTCCACTTCCCCCTTCGCCACCCGGAGGGCCACCAGGCGACCGAAATCCGGATAGTCCACGGAGTCGTTTCCGTTGGTGCCCATGTCTTCCACCGCTATTCCCTTGGCCTGGAGGAGCTGGACCAAAAAGTCCTTGAGCTCCACCCCGCCGTGGTCACTGCCGATGGCGATTGTCATAAAAATAAAAAAAATCGCAGGAGCATGGCCCCATGCGCCACTTCAACTCCCGCGATCGATCTGCTGACATGACAGGCAAGCGCTTTTGCGACGTGAAGCCGGCCGCGGGCGCTTATCCTCTACTCTCCTGATTCGAGAAAACTTACCTGTGGCTCTCGATGTAGTTGATGACGTCCTGAACCGTTTTAATCTTCTCCGCATCCTCGTCGGAGATCTCCATCTCATACTCTTCCTCTAGGGCCATCACCAACTCCACGATATCGAGCGAGTCGGCCCCCAAATCCTCTATAAACGAGGCCTCGGGGGTCACTTCGTCCTCACTGACACCCAGCTGCTCGCAAACGATCTCTTTCACCCTGGCCTCTACAGATGATGCCATCGTCTTCACCTCCTACTTAACGTTTTCCTCACATCAAGAGTCCGCCATTCACACTGATCACCTGTCCGGTGATGTAACCGGCGCCCGGTCCGACGAGGAACGAAACCGCCTGAGCGACATCATCGCAGGAGCCGAAGCGGCCCGCCGGTATGGAATGCAGGAACTCCTCTTTAATCTTCTCACCAAGCCTGGCCGTCATTTCCGTCTCGATATAACCCGGCGCCACCGCGTTCACCGTGATGCCGCGCGCGGCCAGCTCCCGCGCCATCGCCTTCGTAAAGCCGATCATGCCGGCTTTTGAAGCCGCGTAAGCCGATTGCCCCGCGTTCCCGGTTTGCCCCACCACCGACGTCATATTGACGATCCGGCCGTACCGCTCGCGGATCATGGTCCTGCACACCGCCTTGGTACAGTGGACGGTCCCTTTGAGGTTGACGCCGAGAACTCGATCCCAATCCTGGCTCTTCAAGCGGACCAGCAGGTTGTCGGCGGTAATCCCGGCATTGTTGACTAGAATATCAATTTTTTTGTGCTGGTCAACGATTTTTTTTACCGCCTCCTCGACCTGCTCTTCCGCGGCCACATCAAAGGGACAGATCTGGCCGCTCCCGCCTTGAGCCAGAAGCTCCTTAAGGGCGGCCTCGGCCGCCGCCCGGTTTTCCCGGTAGTTGATCATGACAACCGCCCCTGAGCGCCCGAGCTCGAGGGCCACGGCCCTGCCTATTCCCCGGCTGCCGCCGGTCACTAAGGCGATCTGACCTTTTAAATCCAACGCCCGATTTAGTCCAGTGCGATTTTTTTGAGGTCCTGGGGCGATTCGACGCTTTCCGCCCTCACCCCGGGACTGATCCGCTTAATCAGGCCGCTCAGCACTCTGCCCGGTCCGATCTCCAGAACCCGCGTGCAGCCCATCTGCTCGAGCAGCTGCACCGACTCCTCCCAGCGCACCGGCCGAACCGCCTGCTCCACCAAAAGCGGCTTAACCCTGGCGTGGTCGAGATTGACGGTGGCCTCGACGTTGGTGATCACGCCGACGGAAAAAGGCTTGACGGCCACGCCGGCCAATACGCGCTCGAGACCCTCCGCGGCGGGCCGCATCAGCGAGCAATGGAAGGGCGCGCTCACGGGGAGCTCCAGCACCCTCTTGGCGCCGCGCCCGCGGGCCGCGGCCATCGTCCGGAGCACCGCCCGGCGACTGCCGGCAATCACGATCTGGCCGCCGCCGTTGAAGTTCGCCGGGGCGACCACCTCGCCCTGGCTGGTCTCGTCGCAAATCGCCCGGACATCCTCGGCTCCCAGACCGAGCACCACCGCCATCAAACCCTCGCCTGCCGGAACCGCCTCCTGCATCAGTCTCCCCCGCTCCCGTACTACCTTGACTGCGTCTCCAAAGGCAAGCGCCCCGACGCTCACCAGCGCGCTGTACTCTCCCAGGCTGTGGCCGGCCACGCACAGCGGCGCGACCGGTGATTCCGCCTGCAACACGCGCAGGACAGCGATCGAAACCGTAAGGATGGCCGGCTGGGTATATTCTGTCAGTTTGAGTTCGGCTTCAGGACCGGAAAAGCACAGGCGACTCAGAGGCAGAGCCAGAGCCTCCTCTGCCTCTACAAAGACTCGCCTGGCGGCGTCGAACTGGTCAAAGAGCTCTTTCCCCATGCCCACATACTGGGAGCCCTGTCCGGGGAATACGAAGGCGACCCTAGCCCTTTCCGCCACTCTTGCTCTCTCTTCCTTCTCCCTCGGGATCCGGCTTTTCACCCAGGCTCTCGATCTTCGAACGTATCCGCTGCCAGATCCTGCGCGGCAGCTTCTCTCCCTGTTCGCCGCCGGCCTCCGCGGCTTTTCCCAATACTTCCACGATATGGCGGTTGACATCGTGGGAGACCGTCTCTTTGGCGACACGGACGGCGTTCTTGATCGCCTTGGGGCCGGAGCCGCCGTGGGCGATGATCGCCACTCCGTCGAGACCCAGCAGCGGAGCGCCGCCGTGCTCGGTGTGATCGAGCCGGCTGTATGCCTGAAGGAGGGATCTCCGGCTCAGCAGGTAACCCAGGCGGCTCCACACGCTCTTGTGAAACGCGTCTTTAAGCACCCCGACGATGAAGCTGGCGACGCCCTCCATCGTCTTGAGGGTCACGTTGCCGGTAAATCCGTCGCAGACCACCACGTCGACTTCTCCGTCGCAGATGTCTCGCCCCTCGACATAACCGATATAATTCACACTGGTGGAAGAAATCTGCTCGCTCGCGGCGCGCGTCAGGTCATTTCCCTTCCCCTCCTCTTCGCCGTTGCTCAGGACACCGACGCGCGGCCGGGGGATGCCGAGGACCCTCTCCGCATAGATCGAGCCCATCAGGCCGAACTGGACGAGATGGCGCGGCTTACAATCGACATTGGCCCCGGCGTCGATGATGACGGTTCCCTTGCCCAGGGTCGGAATGACGACCAGAATAGCCGGCCGGTCCACCTGGGGCAGGTTGCCCATCACGAACATGCCCGTCGCCATCATCGCCCCGGAGTTCCCCGCGCTGACCACCGCCTGGACCGCCCCCCGCTTCATGAGCTCGAAGGCCACCTTCATCGAGGAGTCCTTCTTCCGCAGCGCGGTGCTCGGGGACTCGTCCATCGCCACGGTCTCCGAGGCCGGGACCACCTCCACGTGAGGCGAGCTGGCCGAACAGCGCCTCAGCGCCTGCTCCACCGCTTCCTTCTGCCCCACGAGCACCACCTCGACCCCCAGCTCATTGGCGGCCAACAGCGCGCCCTCAACCACTGCGCCGGGGGCACGGTCTCCTCCCATGGCATCGACGGCGATCTTCAGCATAGAAAAAAGGAAAGGGGCTCAGCTTTCTTGAGCAGGCAGCACGGGCCTGCCATGATAATAGCCGCAACCGCGGCAGGCACGGTGCGGCAAAAGGGCCTCGCCGCACTTGGGACAGATGCTCCATTGCGGTTTCGTCAGAGCGTCGTGGGATCTTCTCTGATTCTTCTTTCTCTTGGAAGTCCTTCTTTTCGGTACGGGCATTGTAATGGGCTCCTAGTTATTCGTTATGCGTTGACTCGATTAACCGACACACGAGCGCGCGAGCAACAGCTGCTGCTATTGATCTAACTTCAGGGTGCGGAAAAAGGCCATTCGCGGATCGTCCTCCGAGGTCTGGCAGAGGCAGGATTCCTCGTTGAGGTTCACACCGCAACCCGTGCAGAGTCCGCGGCAGCCCTCCGCGCACAGCGGCCGCGTCGGCAGGGCCAACAGGACCTGCTCTCTGATAAAAGGAGAAACGTTGATTTCTTCCGCCGCATAGAAACTCAGCCCCATCTCATCCCGGCTCAACTCTCCCTTTCTCGCCGATATCGGCTCCGGGGTCAAGACAAAATCGAAATCTTTCTTCAATGGGAACGAATAGCTTTTCAGGCACCGACCGCAACGGCCTTCGATGAGCCCTTCCAGCCGGCCGTGAAAAAAGAGCTCGCGACCGGAGCGATAATAGATCAGACTCACCTCCAGAACCGGCGGAAAGCGGAATTCCTTCACCTGCCCCTGGTCGTAAAGGAGATTCAACTCGCCGATTTCTTCCGCAATGGTGAGTTCCTTAGGGGCCTCCGCAATCGTGTCTACCGACAGCTTCACAACCAGCTCCGTCAGCCGCAAAAAATTAGCTCCAAGTATAGTGATTTCCCCTCTGTTGTCAAGATAGCGAAGCTCCAAACAAGGTAAAAAGGCTTCGTTTTTAACTACTTCCTAAACGGCGCAACGGAATGCACGCGGCCCGCGGCCGTCAGGTGCGGTTCCTTCAGATCTCTGCAAACTCTGTTGACAAAAAAATGCCAAGTAGTTACATCAAGTAAGCTTATGGTCGAGGTTTCCGGACTTACCAAATATTATGGCGCTGTTTGCGCCATCCAGGAGGTCTCTTTCATCGCCCAAAGGGGGGAGATCGTGGGCCTCCTCGGCCCCAACGGCGCGGGCAAGACCACTACCATGCGTATCATCACTGGTTTTATGTCCGCTTCCGAGGGAGCCGTGAACGTCGACGGCTTCGATGTCTCGCAGGAGTCGCAGGAAGTCCGGCGGCGCATAGGCTATCTGCCGGAAAATCCTCCGCTCTACTACGACATGACGGTGAGCTCTTATCTGAGGTTCGTCGGGCGGATCAAGGGCGTGCCCGGGAAGGAGATCCCGGCCGCCCTGGATAGAGTGCTCGAGAAATGCTCGCTCACGGAGGTGGCCGACCGCCTGCTCGGCCGCCTCTCCAAGGGGTATCGCCAGAGGGTCGGACTGGCGCAGGCCATGATTCACAACCCGGCCGTGCTGATTCTCGACGAGCCCACTCTGGGCCTCGATCCCAGGCAAATCATCGAGATTCGCAGCCTGATCAGAGAGCTTTCCGGCGACCGCACGGTGATACTGTCGACGCACATCCTGCCGGAGGTGTCGCAGATCTGCAACAAGGTCGTGATCATCAATGAGGGCAGGGTCGTGGTGGAGAAAAACCTCGACGAGCTGACGCAGGGCGCGACTCTGGAAGAGGTTTTTCTCCGCTATATCTCCAAAGAGGCCCGGGCAAAAGAGCAAGCGGAGCAGGGGCGGCTGCCGTTATGAAAAACATCCTGGTGATTGTCGGAAAAGAGATCCGTTCCCTGTTTGTCTCGCCGATCGCCTATGTCGTGCTGACCGGTTTTCTGCTGCTGGGCGGGTGGTTCTTTTTCAACCTCCTCTTTCGCTTCAGCTACCTGCTGACTCTCTACACCGGCCTGCAAAACCGGCAGGGCCTCGAGGGCCTCAATCTGAACGACTACGTGATCGCGCCCTTGCTTCACAATCTCACCATTATTCTCGTCATCATGGTCCCGATCATCACTATGCGCAGCTTCGCCGAAGAGAAAAGGAGCGGCACCTATGAGCTGCTCCTGACCTCGCCCCTGACGGTAACTGAGCTGGTCTTGGGCAAGTTCTTGGGCGCGCTGTTTTTCGTCCTCGTGATGATCCTGCTGACCGGCATCTATCCCGCGATTCTCCTGTTTTACGGAAATCCGGAGCTCGGGACCCTGGCCTCGGGCTACCTCGGCCTGTTCTTGCTCGCCGTCGTCTTCGTGTCGGTCGGGCTCCTGACCTCGTCGCTCACCGAAAACCAGATCGTGGCCGCGGTCACCTGCTTCGTCGTCCTGCTGCTGCTCTACGTGCTCTCCTGGCCGGCCGAGACCGCCGGCGCGGGCCTGGCCGGTCTCCTCAAATACCTTTCGGTCGTCGAACACTTCAGCGAGATGGTGAAGGGGGTCATCGACACCAAGGACCTGGTTTATTTCCTGACGCTCATCTTCTTGAGCCTCTTTCTCACCTACCGCGCGGTGGAGGCGTCTCGCTGGCGATAAAAGGAATGGGGGGGCCGGATTCTGCGCGCTTGGGTTCAGAGGAGAGCAGGCTGGTGAACGTTAAGTATCTCCAAATCTCGGGGATCGCAGGGGCCGTCCTCAGCGTTTTTGGCTCGATCGCCTATTTTTTCACGGGGAGCCTTCAAGGCCCCTACGTCCTCATCCATCTCGGGCTCGGCATCCTCGGCCTGCTGGTCTATCTCGCGACGCAGGGTGGCGCGCTGATAGGCTCCTTTAGACGCCGCTCCACCCGCCACGGCGTGCACTCGGTTTCGTACTCCACGCTGTTTATCGGTTTTCTGATCCTGCTGAACTTTCTCAACACCCGTTACCATCACCGCTGGGATGTCACCGAGGCCGGCGTCTTCAGCCTGTCGCCGCAGACGACCAGGGTGTTGGAACAGCTCCAGCAGGATCTGGTGATCTACGGTTTTTTCGAGAAAGGTGAGAACCCCAGAACCACGGATCTGATCAAGAGCTACGCGTACCACTCGCCCAAAATCAAGTTTCACATCGTCGATCCGGACCGCAACCCCGAGCTGGCCAGGCAGTTTAAGATCCAACAGGCGAACACCCTGCACCTGAGCTACGGCAAAGAATCGACCAACGTCACAGAGGTCGGCGAGGAGCCCGTCACCAACGCCATTGTCAGGCTCACCAAGGTCACCAGGAAAAACGTCTACTTTTTGACGGGCCACGGAGAGCCGAGCATCGAGGACCGGCAGAACAACCAGGGCTATGCGGCGGTCAAGGAGGCGCTGGAAAACGAAAATTACCAGGTGAAAGAGCTGCTCCTCTCGACCCAAGCGCGGGTTCCGGATGAAACCTCGCTGCTGATCGTCGCGGGGCCGCAGAAGCCTCTCTTGGAGCATGAGGTCACGGCCATGGACAATTACCTGCAAAGCGGAGGAAGGCTGCTGGCCCTGCTCGCCACTCCGGAAGGAGAAGGACTCAAGGGGTTGCTGAACAACTGGGGCGTGGTCGTGGGGGAGGACATCGTTGTCGACCAGGTGATCCGACTTTTCGCGGGCCCATCGCTCGGCGTAGAGCCGATCGCCGACATCTACAGCCCGCTGCACCCGATCACGCGGGGATTCAAGGAGCGGACGATTTTTCCCATGGTCCGCTCGGTCGAGGTCGACAGCGCGCCCAGAGAGGGTTTGGAACTGACCTCGCTGGTAAAGACCAGCCAGACCAGCTGGGCGGAAAAAGACCTGGAGGGCGTGTTCAAGAACGGCAGGGCCTCGCTCGGTCCCGAGGATAAGAAGGGACCGGTGTCGATCGGCGTCGCGGTCACGGCGAATCTAAGAAAGATCGGCGTCGACAAGGACGGCGACGCCAAGATCGTCGTTCTGGGGACGGCCGGGTTGGCCAACAATCGCTTCATCAACATCTTTTTTAACCGGGATTTCTTTCTTAACGTCGTCAACTGGCTCGTCGGACAGGAAGAGATGATCTCGATCCGTCCGCGCTCGATCCGCTCCTCCCGGGTGCAGCTGACGGAGAAAGAAGGGGCCACCGTCTTCTACCTTTCGTTTCTCATCCTGCCGGAGATCCTCCTCATCATCGGCCTGGGGGTATGGTGGCGGAGGAGATCCTAGGTGCGCCTGCGCAACACCGTCGTCCTGGCCGTCCTCTTCATCCTGCTGGGCGCTTACGTCTATTTTTTCGAGCTGCAAAAAGACAGCGCCAAAAAAACCGAAAGGCTCCTCAGTTTTAAGGAAGAGGAGGTCCGGGATATCATCCTCAACTATCCGGAGCGGGAAATTCGCCTGCAGAGGGACGCCCCGAGAGGATGGCGAATCGTACATCCGCTGGAGGCGGCCGCGGACGCCTCCGCCGTCGGCGCGATCCTTGCCGCGCTCAGCGCGGGCGAAGTCAAGAGGGCCTTCAAGGAAAAACCGAGCCAGATGGATCTGCGAGACTACGGTCTGGACAAGCCCGAGGTAAGGGTCTCGATCACCCTGACGAACGGAAGCGCGCTCCCGCCCATCCTGGTCGGCGCCAGGACACCGGTGGGAAATTCCGTCTATGTCAGACGCGGCGCCGATGGCGGCGTGATTCTCACCAACCCATCGATCCTGACGAATCTGGCCGAAAAAGAGCTCTACAACCGGCTGAACAAACAGCTTGCCGACTTTTTAGATAAAGAAGACAAGTAGGTCAGTATCTCGTCGTCGGGAACTCGTTCGGGGACCCGCCTCGCTCCCCGAAAACAATAGGAGCCGCTCGGGAGGTTGCTTCGCCCGCCCAAAGCAATAGGCCAGTGGGTTCTTTGAACCGTTTCCGTCCGATGCTTTGGGCTTGCTCAGCGAGCCCCCTCGCTTTACCGAGCGACCGAGGGGAGCGCGAGTGAGGCTGCGGACGTAGAGACTAAAAGGTTCGGTTTAAGCACTGCTCCATCGGC